>JAKFUQ010000183.1 GCA_021732645.1 Rhizobacter sp.
CTCCCACATGGCTGACAAGGAAGCACTGCGCGCGCTGCAAAATCGTTTGGCGCAGCGATTGCAAGAGGCGCGCTCCACGGCGCGTGGCCGCGCCTGGTTGGCCGTCGAGTGCGGCGGGCGGGGGTTGCTGTTTCCACTGCACGAGGCCGGCGAAATTTTCCCGATGACCCCGGTGGCTGGCGTCTCGCATGCGCAGGACTGGTTCTTGGGTGTGGCGAACCTGCGCGGGCAGTTGCACGGGGTGATCGATCTGGCCGCGTTCCTGGGCATGCCTGCGGCGGCCAGCGGTCGCGATCAATCCATGCTGGTGGGCTTCAACGCGTCTCTCGACATCAACGCCGCGTTGTTGGTCGATCGATTGGCTGGTCTGCGCGGCGAAGACCAGCTGACGCCCCAGGTGGCTGCCGCGCCGGTGTCGAAAGCATCAGCGATGCCCTCGTTCGCGGGTGCGCGCTGGTGCGACGCCGAGGGCCGGGTGTGGCAGGAATTGAGTCTCGCACGGCTGGTTCGGCACCCGGCTTTCCTGACGATCGTTCGATGAGCACACCGTGCGGCGTCCTGCTGTGGCGGTGTGACTTATTCAACAAACTGGCGGCAAGAAGACCTCGATATCGGTGGGCCAGGGTCCCCACGGCTCACCACAATCGCAGAGTGAGGATTCCATGGCTTTCCTGGACAAACTGAAGAAATCCGAGCCGGGGCGCGATCGTGACGCGTCCGACACCCGCTTCGCCGACGCGCCGGCACCCGCGTCGATGGAGGACAACGACCCCGTTGACAAGCGGTCGCCATTGGAGATCGACGTGGACATAGAACGCACCGTGGTACTCGAGGGCATCGGTGGTCGTGGCGTGCGCGAGTTCGACCCGTCCATCATTTCCGAGTCGGCCCCCTCGGGTATGGCCGAGTTCACCGAATCCCGGGCCCAAGCCGTGCCTGCCGCTGCGAGCAGCGCGGCCGCCGTTCTTGCGCCTGGCGCCCACCGCCCCCTTGAACGCCAGCAGACATGGCTCACGGCATTGATCTGGATCGGCATGCTGGGTGTGCTGGCGGTCGTGTTGTGGTCGTTCACATCGGAGGGCGGCCCACCATCGCACCTGGGCGTCGCTGGTGTGTTGCTGGCGGCGGCGTTGGCCATGTTCGCCGGGGCCTACGGGCAGCGCCGGTTGTTCGTTGCCGAGCAGGCGCACGGTGTGTTGCAGATGGCGCAGCAGCGCAGCGACGCGGAACGCCTGCAAAGCGAGGCCAAGCGCGTCAACGATGCCAACCAGGCCGCCATCTTGCGTCTGATGAACGAGCTGCAAAGCGTCGCCGAGGGCGATCTGACGCAGCAGGCCACGGTCACCGAAGACATCACGGGCGCGATTGCCGACTCGGTGAACTACACCGTGGAAGAACTGCGAACGCTGGTGGCCCAGGTGCAGGGCACGGCGAGCCGGGTGACCGAGACCACCCAGCTGGTCGATGCCACCTCGACCGAGCTGATGGCCGCCTCCAGCGAACAGTTGCGCGAGATTCGCGACACCGGCGAGTCGGTGCTGCAGATGGCCGGGCGCATCAACGAGGTGTCGGCGCAGGCGCAGCAGACGGCGGCCGTGGCGCGCCAGTCGCTGACGGCGACCGAGTCGGGGCTGAAAGCGGTGCAAGACACCATCGGCGGCATGAACACCATCCGCGACCAGATCCAGGAAACCTCCAAGCGCATCAAGCGACTGGGTGAATCGTCACAAGAAATCGGCGAGATCACCGAGTTGATCTCCGACATCACCGAGCAGACCAACGTGCTGGCCTTGAATGCCGCCATCCAGGCCGCGTCGGCGGGCGAAGCGGGCCGCGGTTTCTCGGTGGTGGCTGAGGAAGTGCAGCGGCTGGCCGAACGCTCGGCCGATGCGACACGGCAGATTGCCGCACTGGTCAAAGCCATTCAAACCGACACCCTGGACGCCGTGGCCGCCATGGAACGCTCGACGCAGGGCGTGGTCGAGGGCACCCGGCTGACCGACGCGGCAGGCAACGCACTGAACGACATCGACCGGGTGTCACACCAGCTTGCCGATCTGATCACCGACATCTCCAGCCGAGCGCTCGGCGAGGCGCAGTCGGCCAACGTGGTGGCGGCCAACATCCAGCACATCTTCGCCGTCACCGAACAGACTGGCGAGGGCACGCGCTCGACGGCACAGATGGTGCGCGAGCTGTCGCACACGGCCGACGAACTGAAGCATTCGGTGGCGCGTTTCAAGATCGTCTGACGGCCGCGAATCCTGCTCCGCTGAATCACCAGAATCAAGGCATCGCATGGACAGCTTGCGCAATCCTCCATCGGCGGACGATCTGAGCGATTTGAGTGCCCTGTCCTGGGTGCAGGAAGAACTCCGACGCTCCCTCGAGCTGGCGCTGAAAGCGCTGCGTCGGCATCTGAAAGAGGCTGAAACCACCTTCGACGCCGATGTCGACGCGGTCGACCCCGCCGTGCTGCACACCGCCCGCCAGCACCTGCACCAGGGCGTCGGTGCTTTGGAACTGGTCGCCCTGCATGCCGGGGCCAGCCTGTTGCACGCCTGCGAAACCTGCGTGCAGCGCTTCATTGCCCGGCCGCGATCCATCGATGCCCAGGCGGTCGCGGCGGTCGAGAGCGCGTGTTTTGCCTTGATGGATTACGTGGCCCGTTTGCTGGCCGGCAAGAGCGTGTCGGCCTTGGCGATGTTCCCGCAGTACCGCGCCGTGCAGGAGATCGCGGGGGTCGACCGCATCCACCCGGCCGACCTGTGGTTTCTCGACTGGCAATGGTTGACCCTGCCTTCGGATGATCGCGCCGTGGCCTGCCAGCCCGATGTCGCCACCCGCTCGGCGATCGAGAGGCGGATGCTGTCGATCATGCGTGCGCCGACACCGGCGATCGCACACCGCATGAGTCACATCTTCGCTGGCCTGGGGGCAGGCACTGACCACCCGCACGCCGCCACTCTGTGGAAGCTGGCGGCGGCCATGTTCGAGGCACAGGCCACCGGCTTGCTGTCGCCCGACGTGTTCAGCAAGCGTGTGGCGTCGCGGCTGCTGGCGCAACTGCGCATCCTCGAGCGGGGCGGCAGCGAGATTTCCGAACCCCTGGCCCGTGACCTGCTGTTCTTTTGCGCCCAGGCCGATTCGCCCGGTGATGGCCGCAAGGCGCCGCGTCTGGCGGCGGTGCGCCAGGCCTACGACCTGGTGCATCACTTGGCCGGTGATTACCACAACAGCGCGCTGGGTCGCTTCGATCCGGCGGTGATCGCGCAGGCCAGCAAACGGGTGGCCGCAGCGAAAGAATCGTGGTCGGGTGTCGCCGGTGGCGAGACGCACCGCATCAATGGCCTCGCCGAACAGTTCTCGCTGGCGGGCGAGTCGCTTAAGCGCTTGTTCCCGTCGGGCGACCTGCTGGCCGAGGAATTGCGCGCCGCCGCCACACTGACCCAGCAAACCGCTGCGCCGCCGTCGGCCGCGCTGGCCATGGAAGCCGCTACCAGCCTGCTGTACGTCGAGGCCTGCCTCGAAGACGCCGAATTCGATCACCCCGAGCTGGCGGCCCGCATCCAGCGCCTGTCACAGCGCATGGGCAGCGTGCGCCAAGGTGCCGTGCCGCAGCCGCTCGAAGGCTGGATGGAAGAGCTGTACCGGCGGATGTCCGATCGGCAGACCATGGGCAGTGTGGTGCAGGAGTTGCGCACCACGCTGTCGGAAGCTGAAAAGCTGATCGACCAGTTCTTCCGCAACCCGGCGGACCCCACGGTACTGATCCCCGTGCCGAACCACCTCTCGGCCATGCGCGGCGTGTTGTCGGTGCTGGGCATGGATCACGCCGCCAGCGCGCTGCTGCGCATGCGCGATGAAGTCGATGGGCTCAGCTCGACCGAAGTCGATCTGTCGCGCGTGGGGCAGGCCGGCGTTTTCGACCGGCTGGCCGGCAACCTCGGTGCGCTCGGCTTTCTGATCGACATGCTCAGCGTGCAGCCGGCACTGGCCAAGTCGCTGTTCACCTACGACGCCGAGGCCGGCACCTTGTCGCCGGTGATGGGGCGCAGCGACCGCGCGCCGGTCACTCCTGGCGAACCCGTGTCGGTGGCTGCCGAGCCGCGGCTGATCGAGCAGGCGCAGATGCTGGCCTTCAACGCGGCGCGCGAAGACGTGTCCATCGACGCTGTCGCGCGCGATCTGGAGCGCCTGTCTCAGGAGGCGACCGCCGCCGATCAGCCGGCGTTGGCGGCCACCGTCAACAAGGCACGCCTCGCGCTGGAGGCGGCGGGTGATGCCGATGCGGTCAATGCGGCGCGCGACCAGCTCTCTGAGGCGCTGGCCGACTTCGTGCACTCCTCGTCGGACGTGACCGGTCTCGATCTGCCGACCACGGCGGCGCGCGAGGTCGGTGCCGACGATGCGGCCGATGACGACGAGATGCGCGAGGTGTTCCTGGAAGAGGCTCGGGAGGTGATCGACACCGCACGCGGCGCCTGTGCCGGGCTGGCCACCACGCCCGATGACCTGCAGCGCCTGACCATCCTGCGCCGTGCCTTCCACACCTTGAAGGGCAGCGCCCGCATGGTCGGCCTGACCGAGTTCGGCGATGCCGCCTGGGTCTGCGAGCAGCTCTACAACACCCGCTTGTCCGAGCAGCGCAACGCCGATGAGCCCCTGCTGGGGTACACCACGGAGGCGCTCGATCAATTTGTCAGCTGGATCGATGACATCGCTGCAGCCAGACCGGTGGCCTACAGCGCCGCGCAGCTGGCACAGGCCGCACAGCGGCTCGATGCCGATGCGGTACCGCCAGCAGTGGGCATGGACGACAGCGTCGCCCTGAGCGCAGCACCCGATGACATGCTGGCGTTCGATGCGGATGCCAACGTCGTGACGCTGGACCTCGCGTCCGGCGATGTCAGCGCGATGTTCGAGCCCTTCGACGCGCAGGCGACACAGCCTCTGCCCTACCCCGCGATGGACCGGTTGACCGACCTGCCCAACGACCCACTGGCCTCCTCCGATGTGGGCGGCAGCCCGTCTCCGGACTTCGAGCTGCTGAGCCTGGATCTCGATGACCTGCCGCCAGACGCTGCGCCAGCGCAACCGATGGCCGCCGCTGCGCTGGCAGACTTTGATCTGGACTTCGGCAGTGACGCGCACACCAGCGCACCAGCCGACACCCCCGCCGACGCACCCGAGCCCGCCGCGCTGTCGATGGCTGCCGACGACGATGAGACCAAGGTCATCGGCTCGCTGCGCATCGGCATTCCGCTGTTCAATATTTACCTCAACGAGGCCGACGAACTGTCTCGCCGCTTGTGCACCGAGCTGGCCGAATGGGCGATGGAGCTCGCATTGCCGGTCGGCGACAGTGCGGTGGCACTGGCGCATTCGCTGGCCGGCAGTTCGGCCACTGTCGGTTTTGCGGATCTGTCGAGTTTGGCCCGCACACTGGAACACGCCCTGGCACGCAGCGCGGCCATCGGCGCTGGCAGGACCGATGAAGCGGCCTTGTTCACCGATGCGGCCGACGAGATCCGGCATCTGTTGCACCAGTTTGCCGCCGGCTTTCTGAAGCAACCGTCCGAGGCTTTGCTGGCGCGTCTGGCCGCGCACGAACTCAGTTCGGCCAAGCGCCTGGAAACCGCCACGGCGGAACTCGATGCTGAAGCGCTGCTCGACAGCGAGGATGCCCCGCTCGATGCAGCCATTGATCTGAATTTCAGGCTCAGCGACACCTCCGAGGCAGATCCATCTCACTCCGAGATGCAGCGGCTCGACCCCCTCGGGTTTGCCGCGCTGAAGCCCTTGCCAGAACCCGTGGCGAGCGACCTCGATCACGACCCCTCGCACACCACGTCCAGAGGCCCGTCGCAGCATTTCGACGACGAGGAAGACATCGATGTCAGCGACGCCATCGACGCCGAACTGTTTCCGATCTTCGAAGAAGAGGCCGAAGAGTTGCTCGGCCACCTGGCCACCCACTTGCAGGAGTGGGCGCGTCACCCGGAGGACGCACGGGCCCCGGCGGGTGCGATGCGCGCGCTGCACACCCTGAAAGGCGGGGCCCGCCTGGCCGGTGCGATGCATCTGGGCGAGCTGGTGCACCGATTGGAAAGCCGCATCGAGAACCTGACCGCGCACTCTGCCGATGCCGTGATGCCAGCGCACGAGATCGAACCGCTGCTGGGCCGCTGCGACGCCTTGCGGCAAGCCTTCGAGGCCGTGCAGCAAGCGGCCGCAGCGGGGGTGGAAGCTTCGACCGAGACGGTGGAGACCGAGTCTGTCGCCGTGCCCCTGCCTGCTGAGACCTTGCCGATGGCGCCGATGCCTGTGGACAGGGTGGCTGCCGATGCTGCGTCGCTTGAAGAGGCACCTGCTGCTGCGCAGGCGGATCAGGCCACCGATCCCACGAGCACGCCAGCCGTGCGGCTTGCCGACCCAGCGGCCGATGACATCGATTGGTCGCGCTTCGAGGGCATCGAAGCGCCGGAGCGGCCTCGTGCGGCGGCAGCGTCGCGGGCGACCTCGGCCGTGCGCGTGCGGGCGCCCCTGCTGGACCGCCTGGTCAACCAGGCCGGTGAGGTCAGCATCACCCGCACCCGCATTGCCAATGATGTCGATCACATCAAGGGATCGCTGTCGGACCTGACCGAGAACCTGGAGCGTCTGCGCGGGCAGTTGCGCGACATCGAGCTGCAGGCGGAAACGCAGATCAGTTCGCGCATGGAAGCCGCCAAGGTGGCGGCGACGGCCTTCGACCCGCTGGAATTCGACCGCTACACCCGCTTCCAGGAACTGACGCGGATGATGGCCGAGTCGGTCAACGATGTGGCCACGGTGCAGCGCATCTTGCAGCAGACCTTGCAACGCACCGAAGACGATCTGGCCGCACAGGCCAGGCTGACGCGCGATCTGCAAGACGACTTGCTGCGCACCCGGATGGTGGAGTTTGAAGGCCTCTCCGACCGCCTCTACCGCGTGGTGCGGCAGGCGGCCAAGGAAACCGGCAAACAGGTGCGCCTCGACATCGAGGGCGGCTCGATCGAAATCGACCGTGGTGTGCTCGACCGCATGACCAGCGCCTTCGAACACCTGGTGCGCAACAGCGTGACCCACGGCATCGAGCTGCCCGACACGCGCACCGCCACGGGCAAGGACACCACCGGCGCGATCACCGTCACCGTCACCCAGGACGGCAACGAGGTGGGAGTCGAGGTGCGCGACGATGGCGCCGGGCTGGACTTGAACCGCATCCGCAACAAGGCCCTGGCCAACGGGCTGATCACAGCCGACGCGACACTGTCTGACGACCAGCTTGCCAGCCTGATCTTCACCCCAGGCTTCACCACGGCGGACAAGGTCACCGAGCTCTCAGGCCGCGGTGTCGGCATGGACGTGGTGCGCTCCGAGGTGCAGGCCATCGGCGGACGCATCGAAACCTCGACCTCCGCGGGCCAGGGCACCGGCTTCAAGCTGGTGCTGCCGCTGACCACTGCCGTCACCCAGGTGGTGATGGTGCGCTGCGGCGAGTTGACCGTCGGCGTGCCCTCGACACTGGTCGCTGCGGTGCGCCGCATGCCGGCCGCAGAGGTGCTGCAGGCCTACGAGAGTGGCAGCTGCATCGTCGATGGCGAAGCGTTGCCGTTTTACTGGCTCGGCGCCCTGTTGCAGACCAGCGCGTGCAGCACCGCCCCGCCGGAGCGCAGCGGCCAGTTGCTGGAGGTGCGCAGCGCCTCCCAGCGCATTGCCGTGCATGTGGACGACGTGGCAGGCAATCAGGAAGTCGTGGTCAAGAACCTGGGGCCGCAGCTCTCACGCATGCCCGGCTTGGCGGGCATGACCTTGCAGGCCTCGGGTGATGTCGCGTTGATCTACAACCCGGTGGCGTTGGCCAGCTTGTACGGCGTCGCGGCCCGCACGGCCACCTGGGCGGCGCTTGCGGCGCCAGACTCCGGCAGAGCCGACCTCGTCGGTGCCAACAACAGCACCGCGCCGCTCGCGCCTCTGGTGTTGGTGGTCGATGATTCGCTGACGGTGCGGCGGGTCACCGAGCGCCTGCTGCAGCGCGAGGGCTATCGGGTGATGCTGGCCAAGGACGGGCTGGACGCGCTCGAACGGCTGGCACACGACAAGCCAGCCATCGTGCTCAGCGACATTGAAATGCCGCGCATGGACGGTTTCGATCTGGTGCGCAACCTGCGTGCCGACCCTCGCCTGCGCGATCTGCCGGTGATCATGATCACCTCGCGCATTGCGCAAAAGCACCGCGACTACGCGGCGGAACTGGGGGTGGAGCACTACCTCGGCAAGCCGTATTCGGAGGAGGGCCTGCTGGCCCTGATCGCGCATTGCACGGCGACGCGGGTGGCTGCATGAGCCGCGCCCCCGACAGGCCAGTCGGCTGAGCCGTTGCTGCCACCATGCTTCCTTTTGCCGACCAGATCGCCGAACTCACCAGCTACCGCGATCGCGAGCAACTCGATGTGGCGCTGGCCGGTGCGCTGAAAGACCTGCTGCAACCACGCTCGGTGACCATCCAGCGCTGCGTTGGCGAAGGCGACGATCGACATTGGCTCACCCGTGCCCGCCTGAGCAGCCGCAGTGCCGTCGCGACCGCCGACGGGCCATGGAGCGACCTCGACACATTGCCGCGGTGGGTCGCTGGCGAGGCCCGGGGCGTGGCCTACGGAGAGCAACGCATGGTGCTGGTGGCGGGGTCGCCGCACCTTGCTTATTTCCCGCTGCATGGCGGCGATGTGGTGGTGGGCGTGGTCGAGATCGAAACGCTCGCCGCACTCGATGAAAACGCCCAGCGCACCGTGCAAGGCGTGCTGCGCATCTATCGAAATTTCGAACGCCTGCTGCACTACTCCGAGCGCGATTCATTGACCGGGCTGCTCAACCGCAAGACCTTCGATGACAGTTTCATGAAGGCGACGGCCGATCTGGAGCTGCCGAGCGATGCGACCAGCGATGGCAGGCGGGTGGGCCGCAACCCTTGCGGCTACTGGGTCGGCGTGATCGACATCGATCATTTTAAGCGCGTCAACGACAGCTTCGGCCACCTGATCGGCGACGAGGTGCTGTTGTTGCTGTCGCGGCTGATGGGCCGCAGCTTCCGCATCCACGATCGCCTCTATCGCTTCGGTGGCGAAGAGTTCCTGGTGTTCATGCGCTGTCATTGCAAGGACGACGCTGCGCAGGCCTTCGAACGCTTTCGCAGCAACACCGAGCTGTTCCAGTTTCCGCAGGTCGGCACCGTCACGGTGAGCGTGGGCTTCACCGCGGTGCGGCCGGGCGACACCCCCAGCAGCGCGTTCGCGCGTGCCGACAAGGCGGTCTACCACGCGAAAGCCCATGGCCGCAACCAGGTGTGCAGCCATGACGAACTGCTGGTCAGCGGGACGGTCGTGGAAGACGACGCCAAGGTCGGCGACGTTGAACTCTTTTAACGAGACGCGTTGGCGCCGTCCGCCTTGACCACCGCGTAACGCTCCAGCGTTTTCAGTCTGGCCTTGTCGTGCTGCACCAGCGGCAGCGGGTAATCGCGGCCCAGCACCACACCCGCTGAGGCCAGATCCACCGGCCGCGCCATCCACGGCGCATGCAGCGCCGCATCGGGCAGCGCAGCAAGCTGCGGCAAGTAGCGGCGGACGAACTTGCCTGCTGGGTCGAATTTTTCGCTTTGAGCGACCGGGTTGAAGATGCGGAAGTACGGTTGCGCGTCGCAGCCGCTGGAACTGGCCCACTGCCAGCCGCCGTTGTTGGCGGCCAGGTCGAAGTCGTTGAGGTGGAGCGCGAAGTAGTTTTCGCCCCAGCGCCAGTCGATGCCGAGGTCTTTCACCAGGAAGCTCGCCACCACCATGCGCAGCCGGTTGTGCATGTAGCCGGTCTGGTTGATCTGCGCCATCGCTGCATCGACCAGTGGGTAGCCGGTGCGGCCTTCGCACCAGGCGGCAAACAATGCTTCGGCGTGCTTGCCGTGTTCCCATTTGATGTGGTCGTAAGCCTTTTTGAAAGAGCAAGTGACGACGTGCGGGTGGTGGTGCATCACCTGGTGATAGAAATCGCGCCAGATCAGCTCCGACAGCCACACCTCGGCGCCGCGCGAACCCGCCTGCCAGCGCTGCCAGGCTTCGCGCGCCAGCTGGCGGATCGAGATCGTGCCGAAGCGCAGGTGCACCGACAGGTAGCTCGGGCCTTTCACCGCAGGGAAGTTGCGCGTGTCCTCGTAGGCGTCGATGCGGGTCAGGAAGTCGGTGAACGACGCTTGTGCGCCACTCGCGCCATGGCCCATGCGCAGCGACGACAGGTTGGTGACCTTGAAGCCGATCTCGGCCAGTGATGGCGGCCCGGCAACCATGCCCTTCGGCACGGCCGCCAGGTGCGCGGCATGCGCCTCGACCTCCCACGGCGCCAGGTGCTCCGGCGTCAGCCGCTTGAGCCACGCGTTCTTGTACGGCGTGAACACGCCATACGGTGTGCCCGATCCGGTCAGCACCTCGCTGCGCTCGAACACCACGTGGTCCTTGCTGGTGTGCAGTGCGATGCCGGCATCGGCCAGCCGACCGCGCACCTGCGCGTCGCGCGCCAGTGCCGCCGGTTCGTCGTCGTGGCTGGCGTACACCGCCTGCACGCGCAGCTGCTGTGCCAGCGCCGGAACCTCGTCGCGCGCCCAGGCGTGGCGCACGATCACGCCGGTGCCGGTCACGCCATGTGCCGCCCCGAGTGCGGCCAGTTGCGCCTGCAGGTCGGTCAGGCTGTCGAGGATGAACTCGACCCGGCGGTCGGCGCGTGGCAGCGCATCGAGAATTTCGCGGTCGAGCACGAACACGCACCACACTTGGCGAGCCGAGCGCAGGGCATGGTGCAGCGCCGCGTGGTCATCGGTGCGCAGGTCACGGCGAAACCAGACCAGGGCAGCGTCGATCGAAGGTTGCATCGCAGCAGTGTGCCGCAGGAATAAAATGCGGCCATGAGTTCCGGCGGCGTCAATTTCACCAACCAGTTTTTGATTGCCATGCCGGGCATCGGCGGAGACACTTTCGCCGGTGCCGTGATCTACCTGTGTGAGCACACTGACAAGGGTGCGCTGGGCCTGGTCATCAACAAGCCGATCGACATCAAGCTGAAGAATTTGTTCGAGAAAGTCGAGCTGTCGCTCGATCGCGTCGATCTGGCCGAATCACCCGTTTACTACGGTGGGCCGGTGCAAACCGAACGCGGTTTCGTGCTGCACGAACAGACCGACGCCGACAGCGCCCGCTTCAACTCCTCGCTGCGCATTCCGGGCGGGCTGGAAATGACCACCAGCAAGGATGTGCTGGAAGCGTTGTCCACGGGCACTGGCCCGACCAGAATCCTGGTGACCCTGGGCTACAGCGGCTGGGGTGCTGGCCAACTGGAAGAAGAGATGGGCCGCAACAGCTGGATCAACGTCGAGGCGCAGCCCGAGATCATCTTCAACACGCCGGTCGAACAGCGCTACGACAAGGCGCTGTCGCTGTTGGGGATCGATCCCGCCATGCTCAGTGCCGATGCCGGGCATGCCTGAGTTGGTCGCCCCCGCCGCTGGGTTGCCGGACAACGGCGCCGCGCAGCGCATACGCACCTATCTCGCATTCGATTTCGGCCTGAAACGTGTCGGTGTCGCCAGCGGCAACACGCTCACCGGCACGGCACAGCCGCTGCGCACGGTCGCCACCACTGGCGACGCGCGCTTCGCGGCCATCGCCCGCCTCGTCGATGAATGGCAGCCCGATGCGCTGGTGGTGGGGGTGCCATTCCACCCTGACGGTGCCGAGCACGAAAACACCCTCCGTGCGCGCCGCTTCGCACGCCAGCTGCACGGCCGGCTGCGGCTGGAGGTGCACGAGGTGGACGAGCGCTACACGACCACCGAGGCACAGGCGTCCGGTGCTGGCGATCTAGACGCCGCGTCGGCCGCGCTGATCCTTGAGCAGTACCTGCGCAGCGTGCCGTGATGAAAGCCCGATCATGAGTTCTCTGCACCTCGACGCTGAAGCGCTGTACGCCGATCTGCTGGCCGGTGTGCGCGGCCTGCTTCGACCGAACACCGTGCTGGTCGGCATCTGGTCGGGCGGCGCCTGGCTGGCGGAACGGTTGCAGCGTGATGTCGCGCTGGAAGGCGAGCACGGGGTGATCTCGAGTGCGCTGCACCGCGACGATTTCAGCTCGCGCGGCATGACGGCGGGTGCCGATCACACCCGGCTGCCGTTCGCCATCGAAGGCCAGCACATCGTGTTGATCGACGATGTGCTGTACACCGGCCGCACCATTCGTGCGGTGGTCAACGAGCTGTTCGATTTCGGCCGACCGGCCAGCGTGACGCTGGCGGTGCTGGTCGACCGCGGCGGGCGCGAGCTGCCGATCGCCGCGGCCTATTCGGCCGCCCGCATCACCTTGCCGGCGCACCAGCGGCTGTCGCTGGTGCGCGACGACTTGGGCCGTTTCAGCTTCGACATCCGGGAGCGCACGGTTTGAATTTCAGGCACAACCCGCAGCTCAACAAGCACGGCGAGCTGATCCACCTGCTGTCGATCGAAGGCCTGCCGCGGGCGCTGATCCATCAGATATTGGACACCGCTGGCACGTTCCTCAGCGTCAACGACCGCGAGGTCAAGAAGGTGCCCTTGCTACGTGGCAAGAGCGTGTTCAACCTGTTCTTCGAGAACAGCACCCGCACCCGCACCACCTTCGAGATCGCGGCCAAGCGGCTGAGTGCCGACGTGATCAACCTCGACATTGCCCGCTCCAGCGCCGCCAAGGGCGAGAGCCTGCTCGACACCATCGCCAACCTGAGTGCGATGCATGCCGACATGTTCGTGGTGCGCCACGGCGAAAGCGGTGCGCCGTACCTGATCGCGCAACACTGCGCGCCGCATGTCCATGTGGTCAACGCCGGCGATGGGCGGCACCAGCACCCGACGCAGGGGCTGCTCGACATGTACACGATCCGCCATTTCAAGAAGGACTTCACCAACCTGACGGTGGCGATCGTCGGTGACATCGTGCATTCGCGGGTCGCGCGTTCCGACATCCATGCGCTGACCACGCTCGGCGTGCCCGAGGTACGCGCGGTCGGGCCGAAGACGCTGGTGCCCGGCGACCTGCGCGAGATGGGCGTGCGTGTATGCCACGACATGGCCGAAGGCATCCGCGGCGCCGACGTGATCATCATGCTGCGGCTGCAGAACGAGCGGATGAGCGGCGCGATGCTGCCGAGCGCCGGTGAGTTCTTCAAGAACTACGGTCTGACACAAGAGAAGCTGGCGCTGGCCAAACCCGATGCCATCGTGATGCACCCCGGGCCGATCAACCGCGGCGTCGAGATCGACTCCAGCGTGGCCGATGGCGCGCAGAGCGTGATCCTGCCGCAGGTCACCTTCGGCATCGCGGTGCGGATGGCGGTGATGTCCATCATTGCCGGTAATTCAGCATGAAGATCCTGATTCGCAACGGTCGCGTCATCAACCCCGCCTGCGGCCGTGATGAGATCGGCGACGTGGCCATTGCGGCGGGCCGCATCGTGGCGATCGGTCGCGTCAGCACCGACTTCCACCCCAGCCGCACCATCGACGCCAGCGGCCTCGTGGTCGCGCCGGGCTTGGTCGATCTGGCGGTGCGGCTGCGCGAGCCGGGCCATGAGCACGAAGGCATGCTCGAGTCGGAAATGGCCGCCGCCGTTGCGGGTGGCGTGACCAGCCTGGTCTGCCTGCCCGACACCGACCCGCCGCTCGACGAGCCCGGCCTGGTCGAGATGCTGAAGTTCCGCGCGCGCAACCTGAACCAGTCGCACCTGTACCCGCTGGGCGCGTTGACCCGCGGCCTGGGCGGCGAGGTGCTGACCGAGATGGCCGAGCTGACCGAGGCCGGCTGCGTCGGCTTCTCGCATGCCGAGGTGGCGATCAAGGACACGCTGGTGCTGCACCGCGCGCTGCAGTACGCGTCGACCTTCGGCTACACGACCTGGTTGCGCGCGCAGGACGGTTACCTCGGCAACGGCGTCGCCGCGAAGGGCGCGCTGGCCACCCGGATGGGCCTGAGCGGCGTGCCGGTGATCGCCGAGACCATCGCGCTGAACACGCTGTTCGAGCTGGTGCGCGACACCGGTGCGCGGGTGCACCTCTGCCGCCTCAGCAGCGCGGCCGGCGTTGATCTGGTGCGGCGCGCCAAGGCCGAAGGGTTGCCGATCACCTGCGACGTCAGCATCAACCACCTGCACCTCACTGACATCGACATCGGCTACTTCAATGCCGCCATGCGGCTGACTCCCCCGCTGCGCCAAGTGCGCGACCGCGACGCGCTGCGCGCCGCGCTGGCCGACGGCACGATCGATGCACTGGTCAGCGACCACACGCCGGTCGATGAAGACGCGAAGACCTTGCCGTTTGCCGAAGCCGAGCCCGGCGCCACCGGGCTGGAATTGCTGCTCGGGCTGGCCTTGAAATGGGGCGAGCAGTCGGGCCACGGCCTGGCACGCACGCTGGCCACCATCACCATCGCGCCGGTGCGGGTGCTGGGCGATGCACTGGGCTCGCTGGCGTCGAGCGCGGGCCAGCTGGTCGAGGGCGGCGTGGCCGATGTCTGCCTGTTCGACCCGGCGGCGTACTGGCAGGTGACGCCGCAGGCGCTGAAGAGCCAGGGCAAGCACACGCCGTTTTCGGGCCACGAGCTGCCGGGCCGGGTGCGGTGTACGCTGGTCTCCGGCCACGTGGCCTACGAAGCCCTTTGACTGCCGGCCGCCTGAGGGCCGTGCTTCGGCTGCTGCACTGCGGGCTGCACATAGCCCGCGCGGTGCTGATCTGTGCGCTGATCTTTCCGTTCATCGATGCGGCGGCGCGGATGGGGCACGTCGAGCGCTGGTGCCGTCGCACGCTGACGGTGCTGGGCATCGAGGTGCGCTGCTCCGGCACACCCAACGAGGGCGCCACGCTGTTCATCGCCAACCATGTCTCTTGGATCGACATCCTGGTGATGATGTCGGTGCGGCCGATGCGCTTCGTGTCGAAGTCCGATGTGCGCGCCTGGCCAGTGATCGGCTGGCTGGTGGCCTGCGGCGGCACGCTGTTCATCGAACGCCGAAACCGACGCGACGCACTGCGCGTGGTGCACCTGGTCGCCCAAGCGCTGCAGGCGGGCGACCCCATCGCGATGTTCCCTGAAGGCACGACCAGCGACGGCCACGGCGTGCTGCCCTTCCACGCCAACCTGCTGCAAGCGGCCGTTGTCACCGCGGTGCCGGTGCAAGCGATTGCGCTGCGCTTTTCCGATGCGCGCGAGCCGGTCAGCGCGGCAGCCGCCTACATCGGCGACACGACGTTGATGCAGTCGCTGTGGGCGGTGGCGTCGGCCCGCGAGCTCACGGCCCATGTGGTGGTGTTGCCGGCGTTGCCCTCTCAGGGCTTCGAGCGCCGTGCACTGGCCGAGCGCTTGCGTGCTGACATTGCTGCACAGCTTTTGCGCGGTGCTGCCGAGGGCGCGGGGTGACCGGCTCCGCTCATGTCCCCCGGCCCGAAAAAGCCGGGCCTCCTCCTTTACTTCGCTGCGCCGGTCACCCCGCGCCCTCGACAGCCAGCACCGTTGTGGCATGCGAAGGTGTTCAAACCCAGACTGTCTCGGTGGCGACAAGAGCGCTGTGATGGGTCGCTGTGTGGAGTGAAGTAAAGAAGGAGGGCCGGGTTTTTTCCGGCCCGGGTGACATGAACGCAACACAGCGACTCGTCACAGCGCTCACGCGCTAATTAACACCGGGTGGAATAGTGGCGACCCGGCGTCAGTCGCTTTCAAGGAAACGCCGGCTGATCGGCCGGAACGCCGCATCCAGCTCGTAGACGATCGGCACGCCGTTCGGAATTTCCAGGCCAATGATGTCGTCGTCGGAGATCTGATCCAGGTGCTTCATCAAAGCCCGGATGCTGTTGCCGTGTGCGACGACGATCACCCGCTTGCCGGCGGCCATCGACGGGACGATGGTGTCGTTCCAGAACGGCAGCACGCGTGCCACCGTGTCTTTCAGGCATTCGGTCAGCGGCACCTCGCCGGGGTTCAGCCCGGCGTAGCGCAGATCGTTGCGCTCGCAGCGCGCATCGGTCGGTTCGAGCGCGGGCGGCGGTGTGTCGTAGCTGCGGCGCCACAGCAAGACCTGCGCGTCGCCGTACTTCGCCGCGGTGTCGGTCTTGTTCAGCCCTTCCAGCGCGCCGTAGTGGCGCTCGTTGAGACGCCACGAATGCACCACCGGCAGCCAGGTGCGGTCGAGCTGATCGAGCGTGTGCCACAGCGTCCACACCGCGCGCTTCAAGACCGAGGTGTAGGCCACATCGAAGTCCAGCCCTTCGGCCTTCAGGCGGCGGCCGGCATCTTGCGCCTGGGTGACACCCAACGGGGTCAGCTCGACATCCACCCAGCCGGTGAAGCGGTTCTCGAGGTTCCAGGTGGACTGGCCGTGGCGGATCAACACGAGTTGGGTCATGGCGGGGCGACGGGATCGCAGGCAAAGAAAAGGAGAACGAATTGAACTCGGGAAAACCCGTCAAATTCTATAATCAGCGGTTTTGCGCCAGTCTTTACCTTGAGCGGATCGCGACGTGACCTTCTTTATCAACAACTGGTTTTTGTTCGCCATCGCCCTGGTGTCGGGCGGCTTGCTGGCGTGGCCGCTGCTGGCGCGCGGCTCTGCGGCCGGGGGCGTCAGCCCGGCTGAGGCCGTCGGCCTGATCAACCGTGAACGGGGATTGCTGATCGACGTCAGCGAACCGGCCGAATTCGGCGCCGGCCATGCGGGCGGTGCGAAGAACGTGCCGTTCGGCACGCTGGAAACAGCCACCGATCTGCCGAAGAACAAGACCGTTCCGCTGCTGCTGATGTGCCCGACAGGCGCCCGAGCGCGCCGCGGCGTGGCCGTTTTGCGCAAGCGTGGCTATGAGAAGGCCAGTGCGGTGGTCGGCGGCGTCGCGGCCTGGC
>JAKFUQ010000014.1 GCA_021732645.1 Rhizobacter sp.
TCGGAGGTCGCTTCCATCGCGCGCTCGCAACGCGCAGCCAGGGCCTCATGGGTCAGCAGCGCCTGCTTGTCGGCATGCACTTCACGCAACAGGCCCGACAGGTATTCGGGCACGCCGCTGACACCCGACAGCACGCGGGCCGTGCATCGCCACCAGCGGAAGTGGCCGTCGCCATCGGTCAGCCGGAGGTCCAGCGTGAAACCACCGTTCTGGGCGATGGCCTGTGCGCAGGCGTCGTCGATGCGCGGTCGGTCTGCGGCGACGCAGCGCTCGAACGGTGTGGCGGCCGCCGGCGCATCGGTGCGCAAACCCAGCAGCCGATGAAGATCGGGCGAGGACCACCAGCGACCGGTGACCAGGTGCAGTTCCCACGGCACACCGTCGCTGACCAAGCCCTGACGCCTGATGCGGTCCGCTTCGTCGACGTGGGTCGGCTCGCGCCGGGCGCGCGCCACAGCCGATGCGCGCTCGCCCTCGTCGGAAAAACCAGCCGGCTCGGTCATGGGGTTCGTCTCGGATTTGATCGATGCCAGGGTTGACTCCCTGGTTCAGAGGTTGTGCCATCAGTGGGGGCTTGGTTCCCGCCGGATGTGCAACAACAAGGTAACAAGCACCGCCACCGATGTCGATCCCATACACGCACCCGGGACCGCTGGACTTCTAGAATCTTTCGCTTCGCTGTGTTTGCAGCCAGGAAGTACCGCATGTCCTCAGCTGTCCCCCGCCCGTCCACCGGCCTGATCCGGATTCGCGGCGCCCGCCAGCACAACCTGAAGAACCTGGACCTCGACATCCGCACCGGCGAGATGACGGTGGTCACCGGGCCCAGCGGCTCGGGCAAGTCCAGCTTGGTGTTCGACACGCTGTACGCCGAGGGCCAGCGGCGTTACGTCGAAACCTTCAGCGCCTACGCGCGGCAGTTCCTCGACCGCATGGACCGCCCTGCCGTCGACAGGGTCGACGGCGTGCCGCCAGCCATCGCGATCGACCAGACCAACCCGGTGCGCACCTCGCGCTCCACGGTCGGCACGATGACCGAGCTGAACGACCACCTGAAGCTGCTCTACGCCCGCGCCGCCGACCTGTTCGACCGCCAGACCGCCCAGCGCGTGCGGCACGACACGCCAGAGACGATCTACGCGGAGCTGATGGCGCGTACGCTTGAAGGTGATCCGCGCTTGGTGCTGACCTTTCCGGTCGAACTGCCGGCCGTTTCGACACCCGAGGAGATCGAGCAGTGGCTCTCGGCCAGCGGTTTCACCCGTGTGCAGGCCGAACGCGAGGTCGCGACGCCGACCGGCCCGCGCAAGCTGCTGGACGTGGTGGCCGATCGCTTCCGCATCCACGGCACGGAAAAGGTGCGCGCCGTCGAAGCCATCGAGATGGCGTTGAAGCGCGGTGGCGGGCGGCTCAACGTTTATGTGCTGGCCGACGCCGCGGAACCGGCCCTCTGGCGCTTTTCGACCGGCATGCACTGCCCCGACAGCGATCTGCGCTACGCCGATCCGCAGCCGGCGCTGTTCAGTTTCAACTCTGCCATGGGCGCCTGCGACACCTGCCGCGGCTTCGGCCGCGTGATCGGCGTCGACCACGACCTGGTGATCCCCGACCACCGCAAGACGCTGCGTTCCGGTGCGATCAAGACCTTGATGACGCCGGCCTGGAAAGACGCGCACGAGGACATGCTGAAGTACGCCGGCGAGGCCGGTATCCCGCGCGACACGCCGTGGTCGCAGCTGAACGAAGCGCAGCGCGATTTCATCATCGGCGGCTCGCCCCAGTGGAAGGGCAACTGGAACAAGCAGTGGTACGGCGTCAAGCGCTTCTTCGAGTACCTCGAAAGCAAGGCCTACAAGATGCACATTCGCGTGCTCTTGTCGAAGTACCGCAGCTACACGCCGTGCGGCACCTGCGGCGGCGCGCGGCTGAAGACCGAATCGCTGCTGTGGCGCCTGGGCACGAAGGCCGATGCCGATGCGGTGATGGCGCCTGCGTTGCGCTCGCTACCGAATGGCGTGGCCTGGTCGCGCGAGCAGCTCGAAGCGCTGCCCGGCTTGACGGTGCACGACCTGATGCTGCTGCCGATCGAGCGCATCCGCCGCTTCTTCGACGGCCTGTCGTTGCCCAGCACGATGCTCGACGACGCGCTGAAGCTGCTGGTCGATGAAATCCGCACGCGGCTGAAATACCTGTGCGATGTCGGCCTCGGCTACCTGACGCTGGACCGCCAGAGCCGCACTCTCAGCGGCGGCGAGGTGCAGCGCATCAACCTCACGACGGCGCTCGGCACCTCGCTGGTCAACACGATGTTCGTGCTCTACGAGCCCAGCATCGGCCTGCACCCGCGCGACATGAACCGCATCATCGAAGCGATGCACCGCTTGCGCGACGCAGGCAACACGCTGGTCGTCGTCGAGCACGACCCGGCCGTGATGCTGGCCGCCGACCGGCTGATCGACATGGGCCCCGGCCCGGGCGAGCGCGGCGGGCAGATCGTCTTCGACGGCACGCCCGAGACCATCCGCCACGCCGACACGCTGACCGGCGCCTACCTCGGCGGGCGCAAGCACATTGGCAGCGGTTTCACGCGGCTGGTGACCGCAGCCACGCCCAAGCTGATCATCGAAGGCGCGCGCGACCACAACCTGCGCGACGTGACCGTTGAGTTCCCGCTGCAGCACCTGGTCACCGTGACCGGCGTGTCGGGCTCAGGCAAATCGACCTTGATCCAGGACGTGCTGTACCCGGCACTCGCGCGCCACTTCGGCCAAGCCAGCGATGCGCCCGGCGCGCACGACCGCGTGCTGGGCGCCGACTGGCTGGGCGATGCGGTGTTCGTCGACCAGTCGCCGATCGGCAAGACTGCGCGATCGAACCCGGCCAGCTATGTCGGCGCGTTCGACGAGATCCGCAAGCTGTTCGCCGCCGCACCGCTCGCGCAACAGCGCGGCTACGGGCCCGGCATGTTCAGCTTCAACGCCGGCGACGGGCGTTGCCCGACGTGCGGCGGCTCTGGCTTCGAGCATGTCGAGATGCAGTTCCTGAGCGACGTCTACTTGCGCTGCCCCGACTGCGATGGCCGGCGCTTTCGCCGTGAGCTGCTGGAAGTCAAGATCGACCGCCGCCTGCCTGGCGAGGTGGTCCGTGACCTGTCGGTCGCCGACGTGCTCGACCTCACCGTCAGTGAAGCGGTGCAGCTGTTCGCCAACGACCGCGAGGTGCTGCGCGTGCTGCAGCCCATCGTCGACGTGGGCCTGGAGTACGTGAAGCTCGGCCAGCCGGTGCCGACGCTGTCTGGCGGCGAGGCGCAGCGGCTCAAGCTCGCGGCCTTCCTCGCCGAATCGGCGAACAGCGCGACCTCGAGCCGCCAGCCGGTGGCTAAGAAGGGCACGCTGTTCATGTTCGACGAGCCGACCACCGGCCTGCACTTCGACGACATCGCGAAGCTGATGCGGGCGTTCCGCAAGCTGCTCGATGCCGGCCATTCGATCATCGTGATCGAGCACAACCTCGACGTGATCAACGCGTCGGACTGGTTGATCGACCTCGGGCCCGAGGGTGGCGAACACGGCGGGCAGGTGGTGTGCACCGGTACGCCGGCCGATGTGAAACGACACCCGACCTCGCACACCGGGAAGGCCTTAGTCGATTACGACCGGGCGATGGGGTTGGGCGGTTTGGCGGTCGAGGAAGGCGTGCCGTTGCAGCTTCTTCTGAAGACTGCGCGCGCCGAGCGAGCCGTTGTCGACGAGTCGATCCGGATCGTCAATGCCCGCGAGCACAACCTGAAGTCGCTGCACGTCAGCATCCCACGCGGCCAGTTCACCGTGGTCACCGGCGTGTCGGGCTCGGGCAAGAGCACGCTGGCCTTCGACATCCTGTTCAACGAAGGCCAGCGCCGCTACCTCGAAAGCCTGAATGCCTACGCCCGCAGCATCGTGCAGCCGGCAGGCCGGCCCGAGGTCGATGCGGTCTACGGCATTCCGCCGACGGTCGCGATCGAACAGCGCCTGAGCCGCGGTGGACGCAAGAGCACGGTCGCGACCACCACCGAGGTGTGGCATTTCCTGCGGCTGCTGTACGTCAAGCTCGGGTTGCAGCACTGCGTGAAAGACGGCGCCGAAGTGCGCCCGCAGTCGGCCGAGAGCATCGCCGCACAACTGCTGCGCGACCACCGTGGCGAGCATGTCGGCCTGCTGGCGCCGCTGGTCGTGGCGCGCAAGGGCGTCTACACCGACCTGGCCAAATGGGCGAAGGCCCGCGGCCACACGCACCTGCGCGTCGACGGCGAGTTTCTGCCGGTCGAGCCCTGGCCGCGGTTGGACCGCTTCAAGGAACACACGCTGGAGCTGCCGGTCGCCGACTTCATCGTCAGCGCCGACCGCGAAGGCGAATTGCGGGCAGCGCTGGCGAAAGCGCTCGACCTCGGCAAGGGCGTGATGCACCTGCTGACGCCGCTGAACGGCCTGACCGAAGCGATGCGCACCGGGTCGTCCACCGCGGGCATCGGCCGCATCAAGGTGTTCTCGACCAAGCGCGCCTGCCCGACCTGCGGCACCAGCTACCCCGAGCTCGACCCGCGCATGTTCAGCTACAACAGCAAGCACGGCTGGTGCACCACCTGCGTCGGCACCGGGCTGGCGCTGACGCGCGAGCAGCGCAAGGTCTACGACGACTCGGTGCGTGACGATGACAGCAAGGGCCGCGAGCAGAGCTTTCCATCGGAGGAAAGCGAAGCCGAAGGGCTGGTCGATGAACCCTGCCCCGACTGCGCGGGCACGCGACTCAACCCGGCCTCCCGCAAGGTCACGTTCGAGGGCCATTCGATCGCCTGGATCGCGCAGTGGTCGGTGGCCGGTGCGCGGCAGTGGGTCGAGTCGCTGAAGCTCACCGGCCGTGATGCGGAGATCGCGCGCGATGTCGTCAGCGAGATCCGCGGGCGGCTCGAATTCCTCGAAGAAGTCGGCCTCGGTTACCTGACCTTGGACCGTGCCGCGCCCACGCTCAGCGGTGGCGAGGCGCAGCGCATCCGACTGGCCGCGCAGCTCGGCAGCAACCTGCAGGGCGTGTGCTACGTGCTCGACGAGCCGACGATCGGCCTGCACCCGCGCGACAACCAGATCCTGCTGAAGGCGCTGAAAACACTCAGCGACAAGGGCAACACGCTGGTCGTGGTCGAGCATGACGAGGACACGATCCGCCGCGCCGATCACCTGATCGACATCGGGCCGGGTGCCGGCAGCCGCGGCGGACGGCTGGTGGCGCAAGGCACGGTCGCCGATCTCGCCGCCGCCCCTGATTCACAGACCGGCCGCTTGCTGGCTCACCCGCTGATCCACCCGCTGCAGGCGCGGCGCGACGTGCCGGCAGCCGCTGCGGCCGGGCCGCGCGAGTCCGAAGCCAATCGGCGCTTGACGATCGAAGGTGCCACGCTGCACAACCTGCAGCAGGTGACCATCGACGTGCCGCTGAAGCGGCTGGTCGCGATCACCGGCGTCAGCGGCTCCGGCAAGTCGACCTTGGCGCGCGACGTGCTGCTGGCGAACCTGCAATTCATCAACGTGAAGGGTGGCTCGCCGAAGTGGCAAGGCTGCGACCGCATCGACGGCTGGGGCTACATCGACCGCGTGCTCGAAGTCGACCAGACGCCGATCGGCAAGACGCCGCGCAGCTGCCCGGCCACCTACATCGGCTTCTGGGACACGATCCGCAAGCTGTTCGCCGACACGCTGGAATCGCGCGCCCGCGGCTACGCCGCGAACCGCTTCAGCTTCAACACCGGCGAAGGCCGCTGCCCGGCCTGCGAAGGCCAGGGCATGCGCACGATCGAGATGAGCTTTCTGCCCGACGTGAAGGTGCCCTGCGACCAGTGCCACGGGCAACGTTTCAACCCGGAAACGCTGGCCGTCACCTGGCGCGGCAAGAACATCGGCGACGTGCTGAACATGGAAATCGACGAGGCGGTCGAGTTCTTCGCCAGCATGCCGGCAATCAGTCACCCGCTGCGCTTGATGAAGGACGTGGGACTGGGCTACCTGACCTTGGGTCAGCCTTCACCGACGCTCAGCGGTGGCGAAGCGCAGCGGCTGAAGCTGGTGACCGAGCTGACCAAGGTGCGCGACGATGTGGGCAAGCGCGGCAACAAGGCGCCCCACACGCTCTACGTACTCGACGAGCCGACGGTCGGCCTGCACATGGCCGATGTCGAGAAGCTGATCCGCGTGCTGCACCGGCTGGTCGATGGCGGACACAGCGTGGTGGTCATCGAGCACGACCTGGACGTGATTGCCGAGGCCGACTGGGTGATCGACCTCGGGCCCGAAGGCGGCACGAACGGGGGCCGGGTCGTGGCGGCCGCCACACCGGAGAACTTGCTCTGCGTGCCTGCGAACCACACAGGTGCAGCATTGCGGTCTGTATTGGCTCGTGTGTCTGCCGATGGCGGCCAATCGACGACTGCTCCGGTGGTAGCAGGAGCGCTGTGATGGATCGCTGTGTGGAGTGAAGTAAAGAAGGAGGGCCTGGTCTTTTCAGGCCCGGGTGACATGAACGCAACACAGCGACCCGCCACAGCGCTCCCGCACTGATCCGAGCCGCAGACGGTTACTCGAAGGCCTGTGAGCAGCCTGCGTCTGAGTCAGCTCACCCAGACGATCAGCTGCGCGATGGGATGGCCAGTACCGCCGGCGCGCGGGTCACTCGGGTTTTGCCGCCGGTGGTGACCAAAATCACCGGGTCACCGGCCACCAGGGTTTCGTTGCCTTTGGCCTGCACGATCGCACGGCGTTCGCCGTTGCGCAGCTGAATCAGCACTTCGACCGCGCTTTCGCTGGTCGACAGGCGCTCCACCGAGTTGCCGATGACAGCACCCGCCACAGCGCCCAGCGCGCCGACCACCGCACCGACCGTGTTGCCGCCCACCTGCGAACCGGCGACGCCACCGACCACCGCGCCGGTCACGCCGCCGATGCCGCTTTGGCTGCCATCTACCGTGACCGGGCGCACCGACAACACGGTGGCGTCTTGCACCTGTGACAGGCGCTGCGCATCACCGCGCTGGATCACGTCTGGGCTGGTGGTTGAACAACCCACCAACACGCCGAGGATGGCGCAAGCAGCGACGATTTTCTTCATGGCGATGCCCCTTGAGTTCTGTGTCGAATGTGCCCACCAACGCCCGGCGTTGCACCCGGGTTGACGGGCACCCTCGCATTTGACACCGGACAACGCGCCGTGTTCCTGCGCACAAATGTAAAGACTTGTTGCGGGACGGCGCCCGGGTGAGCGCCCGAATGCCTCAGGCGCGCAGTCGGCTGTGCCGGGGCACGCTGGCCAGCAGGAACTCCATCTGATCGGCGAGGATTCTGCGGCCGCGCAGAATCATGTCCTCATGCAGGCTGGGCACGTACGGCAGGTACAGCAAGCTCATGCGCGCCTCTTCGGGCAGGCGGTTGCCCTTGTTGCCGTTGCAGGTGCGGCAGGCGGTGATGCAGTTCATCCAGGAGTCGGTGCCGCCGCGTGAGGTCGGGATGATGTGCTCGCGCGTCAGGTCATCGGCATGGAAATGCCCGCCGCAGTAGGCACAAACATGGCGATCGCGCACGAACAACTTGGGGTTAGACAGCGCCGGGCTTTGCCGCCAGGCGCGGCTGGGAATGGCCCCGCGCACGGCGATGATCGGATGCACCTCAATGCGCGACTGCAGCCCGGTGCGCCGCTGCACGCCGCCACGCAGCACGTAGAACGCGTCGCCCAGCGTCCAGGCGACACCGTCGCAGGCGTAGAGCACGGCCGCTTCCTTAGCCGAAAGCCAGGACTGGGGTCGCCCCGACACGTCGAGTTGCAGAACTTCCAAGATCAAGCCTCCCGAAACTCAAGCCTCACCAATCCGCGTGACAACCCGCATATTCGCATGCCGCGCCGCGATGCGTGTTCTTCCCAGAAGGAAACCCAGCGGACGGGCCACATCAGGCGGCCAGCACAGAGGAAGTCGGTGCGTCGGACAATACGGCTTCGGCAGTAAGCCCGGCTGCACCGGCCGCTGCACCGGATTGATCGCCACCAGGAACCCGTATGCCCCACTACACCCCCCCTTTGCGCGACATGCACTTTGTGCTGCACGAGCTGTTGAAGGTCACCGAGACCTTGAAGACACTGCCGCCGCACGCCGAGGTCGATGTCGAGACCCTGAACGCAGTGCTCGAAGAAGGCGGCAAGTTCGCCAGCGAGGTGATCGCGCCGCTGAACCAAAGCGGCGATGCCGAGGGCTGCGCACTGAACCGCGACACGCATGAGGTCACCGCGCCCAGCGGGTTCAAGGCCGCTTACGCGACGTTCGTCGAAGGCGGCTGGCCGTCGCTGGGCTGCGACACAGCCTATGGCGGCCAGGGCCTGCCGGTGTCGCTGAACCAATGCCTGTACGAAATGCTCAACAGCGCCAACCAGGCCTGGACGATGTACCCCGGCCTGACCCACGGCGCCTACGAATGCTTGCACGCGCACGGCACGCCCGAGCAGCGACAGACCTATCTGCCCCGGCTGACCAGCGGCGAATGGACCGGCACGATGTGCCTCACCGAAGCGCACTGCGGCACCGATCTCGGCCTGCTGCGCACCAGGGCCCTGCCCGGCGGCGACCCGTCAGCCGATGGCAGTTTTCTCATCACCGGCAACAAGATCTTCATCAGCGCCGGCGAACACGACCTGGCTGCCAACATCGTTCACCTGGTGCTGGCACGCTTGCCGGATGCGCCGGAGGGGAGCAAGGGCATTTCGCTGTTCGTCGTGCCGAAGTTTCTGGTCAACGCCGACGGCTCGCTCGGCGCGCGCAACGCGATTGTCTGCAGCGCGCTGGAGCACAAGATGGGCATCCACGGCAACGCGACTTGCCAGATGAGCCTCGACGGTGCCCGCGGCTGGCTCGTGGGGCAGCCGCACAAGGGGCTGAACGCCATGTTCGTGATGATGAATGCCGCACGGCTGGGTGTGGGCACGCAGTCGCTGGGCCTGACCGAGGTGGCTTATCAGAACGCGGCGGCGTATGCGAAAGAGCGCTTGCAGATGCGCTCGCTCAGCGGCCCCAAGGCACCCGAGCTGGCGGCTGACCCGATCATCGTGCACCCCGATGTGCGCCGGATGCTGCTGACCGCGCGCGCCTATGCCGAAGGCGGGCGGGCGCTGGCGGTGTACACCGCACTGCTGATCGACCAAGAGCTGTCGTCGACCGACGCGGCCGTCAAGGAGGACGCGGCCGACCTGGTGGCGCTGCTGACCCCCATCGTCAAGGCCTTCCTGACCGACAACGCCTGGATTTCAACGTCGCACTGCCTGCAGGTCTTCGGTGGCCACGGCTACATCCGAGAATGGGGCATGGAGCAGTTCGTGCGCGATGCACGCATCAACATGATTTATGAAGGCACCAACACCATCCAGTCGCTCGACCTGCTCGGGCGCAAAGTGCTGCTGGACCGGGGTAAGAAGCTCAAGAAGCTCATCGTGCTGATCCAGCAGTTCATCGAAAAAGAAGGTGCCGACACGGCAATGCTCGAATTCATCAACCCGCTGGCTGACCTCGGCGAGAAAGCCTCCAAGCTGAGCACCGAGCTGGGCTTGAAGGCCTTCACCAACCCCGACGAGGTCGGCGCCGCGTCGGTCGACTACCTGCGCGTGATCGGTCACCTGGTGTTTGCTTATTTCTGGGCGCGAATGGCGCGGGTGGCGATCGATCACCGGGCCGATGACGACCCGTTCTACCGGGCCAAGCTGGCCACCGCGCGCTTTTATTTCGCCTTTTTGCTGCCCGAGACGGCGGCCCTGATACGCAGCGCACGCGGCGGGGCCAGGTCACTGATGTCCATGGATGCCTCGCTGTTCTGACGCGTTTGCAGCACCGGCTCGGCGCGGCATGTGCTGGGCACCCTCACCACCACTCACGTTCTCGGAGCCCCCATGAAACGATTCACCGTCCGCAAGGTTGCTGTGCTCGGTGCCGGTGTGATGGGCGCGCAAATCGCCGCTCACCTGGCCAACGTGCGCGTGCCGGTGCTGCTGTTCGATCTGCCTGCGAAGGAAGGCCCGAAGAACGGCATCGTCACCAAGGCCGTCGAAGGGCTGAAGAAGCTGAAGCCCGCGCCGCTGGGCATCGACGCCGACGCGGTGTTGATCCAGCAGGCCAACTACGAAGAGCACCTGGAACAGCTGCGCGACTGCGACCTGATCATCGAGGCGATCGCCGAGCGCATGGACTGGAAGTTGGCGCTCTACGAAAAAATTGCGCCCTTCGTCGCGCCCCACGCGATCGTGGCCAGCAACACCTCGGGTTTGAGCATCACGAAGTTGGGCGCGGTGCTGCCCGAAGCGATCCAGCCGCGCTTTTGCGGCATCCACTTCTTCAACCCGCCGCGCTACATGGCACTGGTCGAGCTGATCCCGACGCCGGCCACGCGGCCCGACATCCTCGACCAGCTCGAAGCCTTCGTGACGACCGCGCTCGGCAAGGGCGTGGTGCGCGCAAAGGACACGCCGAACTTCATCGCCAACCGGGTCGGCATTGCCGGCATGCTGGCGGTGATGAAGGAGGCCGAACAATTCGGTCTGACCTACGACGTGGTCGACGATCTGACCGGCAAGAAGCTCGGCCGCGCCAGCTCCGGCACCTTCCGCACCGCGGATGTGGTGGGGCTGGACACGATGGCGCATGTCATCAAGACCCTGCAGGACAACCTCGGCCCCGCGCAGTCCAACGACCCGTTCTACGGCAGCTACGGCACGCCGCCGGTGCTCAGCGCGCTGATCGCCAAGGGCACGCTGGGCCAGAAGACCGGCGCCGGGTTCTACAAGAAGGTCGGCAAGGACATCCTGCGCTATGACCCCCAAGCGGACCCCAAAGCGGACCCCGCCACCGGCGACTACGTGACTGGCGGCGGCGTGGCCGACGAGGAGGTGGCGCGCATCCTGAAGCAGCCACCCGCCGAGCGACTGAAGCTGCTGCGCGAAGCCAGCCACCCACAAGCGCAGTTTTTGTGGGCGGTGCTGCGCGACAGCTTTCACTACAACGCGGTGCACCTGGCCGAGGTGGCGGTGTGTGCGCGCGATGTCGATTTCGCGATGCGCTGGGGCTTCGGCATGCAGCAGGGCCCGTTCGAGTTGTGGCAGGCGGCGGGCTGGACGACGGTGGCGCGCTGGGTGCAAGACGACATCGATGCCGGCAAGGCGTTGTGCGCCGCGCCGCTGCCATCGTGGGTGTTCAGCGGGCCGGTGGCCGAGCGCGAAGGCGTGCACCAGCCCGAGGGCTCGTGGAGCGCCTCAGAGTCACGCTTCGTGGCCGAAAGCACGCTGCCGGTCTACCAACGCCAGCACTTCCGCGAAGCGGTGTTCGGCTCCGGCGCTGCCGCACCGCTGCAGTCGGGCACCGAGCTGTTCAAGACCGGCGAGCTGCGGGTGTGGACGCTGGACGGCGAGGTGCTGATCGCCAGCATCACGGCCAAGCTGCACCTGATCAGCCCGGCCGTCACCGAGGGGCTGGTGAAGGCGGTCGCCCTGGCCGAGGAAAGCTACAAGGGCCTGGTGATCTGGTCGCCCGACGATGTGTTTTCGGCTGGCGCCAACCTGCAAGCGCTGATGCCGGTGTTCATGATCAGCGGCGCGAAAGGCATCGCACCAGTAGAAAAACAGCTGCAAGACGCGATGCTGCGCGTGCGCTATGCGACGGTGCCAGTGGTCGCGGCGATCCGCGGCATGGCGCTCGGTGGCGGCTGCGAGCTGGCCGTGCATTGCGCGAAGCGCGTCGCGGCGATGGAGAGCTACATCGGGCTGGTCGAGGTCGGGGTCGGCCTGCTGCCAGGTGGCGGTGGCCTGACCTACATCGCACGCCGTGCCGCCGAGATGGCGGCGGCCGGGAATGCAGGTGCCGATGTGCTGACCTTCCTGAAGGACGGCTTCACGACCGCCGCGATGGCCAAGGTCGGCACCAGCGCGATCGACAGTCGCCAGCTGGGCTACCTGCTGTGGAGCGACGTGATCGTGCCGCACAAGGACGAGCTGCTGTTCGTGGCCCTCACCCAGGCGAAGGCCCTGTTCGACAGCGGCTACCGGCCGCCAGCGAAGAAGCTGTTCCCGGTGGCTGGGCGCGACGGCGCCGCCACGATCAAGGCACAGCTGGTCAACATGCGCGACGGCGGCTACATCAGCGAGCACGATTTCCACATCGCCTCACTGATCGCCCTGGTGTTGTGTGGCGGTGATGTCGATGCCGGCTCGCTGGTCAGCGAGGACTACCTGATGGCGCTGGAGCGCGAGCATTTCTGCGAGCTGCTCAAGCACCCGAAGACCCAGGAACGGATCATGGGGATGTTGACCAGCGGCAAGCCGGTCAGGAACTGAGGCCGCAGGGAGTGCCCGCAGCGGGGCAGACAGCCTGATGGCCTCGCGCGGCTCGCGCTACAGGATGTAGCGCGACAGGTCTTCGTTCTGGGCCAGTTCGGCCAGCTTCGCATCGACCTCGGCCGCACCCAGCGTGATGGTCTGGCCGCTGCGGTTGGGTGCGTCGAAGCTGACCTCGTCGAGCAGCCGCTCCATCACGGTGGCCAAACGCCGCGCGCCGATGTTCTCGGTGCGCTCGTTGACGTCATACGCGATCTGCGCCAGCCGGCGGATGCCCTCGGGCGCGATCTGCAAGCTCACGCCCTCGGTCGCCAGCAGCGCCTGGTACTGCTTGACCAGGCTCGCATGCGTCTGCGTCAGGATCGCTTCGAAGTCGTCGACGCTCAGCGAGCCCAGCTCGACGCGGATCGGAAAGCGGCCTTGCAGCTCGGGAATCAGGTCGCTTGGTTTGGCCAGGTGAAACGCGCCCGAGGCAATGAACAGGATGTGATCGGTCTTCACGATGCCGTACTTGGTGCTGACCGACGTGCCTTCGACCAGTGGCAACAGATCGCGCTGCACGCCCTGGCGTGACACATCGGCGCCGCTGGTCTCGTTGCGTGAGGCCACCTTGTCGATCTCGTCGATGAAGACGATGCCGTTCTGTTCGGTCTGCAGCAGCGCAGCTGTCTTGATCTCTTCTTCGTTGACCAGCTTGGCCGCCTCGTCCTCGACCAGCAGCAGCCGCGCTTCGCCGATCTTCAGCTTGCGCAGCTTGCGCCTGGGGCCACTCGCACTGGCGAACAGGCCCTGCAGTTGGTCGGCCATGTCTCCCATGCCGGCTGGACCCATGATCCGGAGTTGAGGCTTGGGCTCGGCGAGGTCGATCTCGATGTCCTTGTCGTCGAGCGCACCTTCGCGCAGCCGCTTGCGCATCACCTGACGGGTGGTGTTGTCGGCAGGCGCCGCCACTGCAGGGTCGCCGCGCGGCGCTGATGACGACGGCGCTGGAGGCACCAGGATGTCGAGGATGCGGTCTTCGGCAGCGTCCTCCGCCCGCGACCGCTGGCGGCGCATCGCCGATTCGCGCTGCTGCTTGATGGCGGTTTCGACGAGGTCACGGATGATCGAATCGACATCCTTGCCGACGTAGCCGACCTCAGTGAACTTGGTGGCCTCGACCTTGATGAAGGGCGCGTCGGCAAGTCGCGCCAAGCGCCGCGCGATCTCGGTCTTGCCCACGCCGGTCGGGCCGATCATCAGGATGTTCTTCGGCGTGATCTCGCTGCGCAGCGGCTCGTCGACCTGCTGGCGCCGCCAGCGGTTGCGCAGCGCAATGGCCACCGCGCGCTTGGCATCAGCCTGACCAACGATGTGGCGATCGAGCTCGGAGACGATCTCCTGCGGCGTCATGGTGCTGCTCATCCCAGGGTCTCGATCGTGTGCGACTGGTTGGTGTAGATGCAGATGTCGCCAGCAATTTCCAGCGACCGCTTGACCACGTCGTGCGGCGACAGCTCGGTGTGCGCGATCAGCGCGCGGGCGGCGGCCTGCGCATAAGCACCACCGGAGCCGATCGCGACGATGCCGTGCTCGGGTTCGAGCACATCACCGTTGCCGGTGATGATCAGTGAGGCGGTCGCGTCGGCCACCGCCAGCATGGCTTCCAGGCGGCGCAGCACGCGGTCGGTGCGCCAGTCGCGGGTCAGCTCGATGGCCGCGCGCACCAGATGCCCCTGGTGCTTTTCAAGCTTGGACTCGAAGCGCTCGAACAACGTGAAGGCGTCGGCGGTGGCGCCGGCGAAACCGGCCAGCACCTGCTCGCGGTACAGCTTGCGCACCTTGCGCGCAGACGACTTGATGACGATGACGCCCAGCGTCACCTGCCCGTCGCCACCGAGCGCGACCTGCGCCCCACGGCGCACGCTGACGATGGTGGTGCCGTGAAAACTGGGGGGGCCGTTGGCGTTGTCCATGGTGGGGTTGTGCGGGCGAGGCCGCAGGTTTCAATCAGGGAATACGGTCGATTCGGGCGCAGCGCCCGGCCGCACGATCAGACGGTGCGCACCTTGACCGTCGCGCTCTCGTTGATGCCCATCGCACCGAAGAACAGCGCCACCAGGCGATGCGCATCAACGAACGTTACCGCTCGGTTCTCGGTGCGGCGCGCCAGCACCCAGTTCAGCAGGTCGCCCGCCGCGATGAAGTCGACACGGATCAGCTTCGAGCACGACACCTGGATCATCGGCGCGGCGCCCAGTTGCTCGGTCATCGATTGCAGCAGCGGCCCGATGTCACCGATCAGCTGACCCGACAACTCGACGCTCGACACTTGCACCAGCACTGCATCGTCCAACAGGTTGGACTCGACGAAGCCGGTAGAGACGTCACTCACCATCGACATGGAGGGCGACTGCGTGCTGCTCGCGGCACCGCTCAAGCGCACCTGACACTGAACACGCTCCCACGACGGCGGCGAGACCTCGTAGGTCACGCAGTAGTCGATGGCGGTTTCGTCGAACTGGTCGGGGCGGTTGGTCATGCGCAACACATCGAGGCGCAGCTTCCAGCACACCGGGTCGACATCACGCACGCCGCTGGGCGTGGCTTCCTGGAGGCAGTGCAGCAAGGCGTCACCATGCAGCCAGCGCATGTCCAGCTGTTGCGGCATCCAGATGTGGAACAGCTCGCTGAGCCGCGCGCAAGCTTCGGTGTCGATGCCGCGCAGCGCCGCCCAGTCGAACACCCACGGCAGCGGCATTTGCAGCGTCTGCGAACGCAGCTGCGACACCGCGTCGGCATCGATCCACTCGGGGCTGGACCAGCCGACCTGTCCGTCGATGCGGCTGCGCGGCTGGCGCTCTTCGCTGACCGCTTCGGCCACCCGCTGCGGCATCGAAAACCACTGCGGTGCCGACCAGCCGAACTGCTGGGCGTAGTCGATGGCCAGGCTCTCGAACTTCGGCAACTGCCCGGTCGCGCGGTGCATGTCGAACAGTGCCAGCCAGGTTTCGGCGTGCTGTGCGCGCGCGCCATGGGGCTGGATCAACTGGGTCAGCGACTGCTCGCACAAAGCGAAATCGGCATTCGCAAACGCGATCACTGCCTCGTCGAGTTCAGGGTCATGGGCCAGCTCGTTGCTGGCGTCGGCTGCGCCGAAAGCCTTGTCGAAGGACGAGCCAACCGCCTCGTTGGTGAAGGTCAGACCCGCGGCATACGGCGGGGTGGAGTCGCTGGCGTCAGCACGCGGCGCTGCCGCATCACCCAACCCAGCCGCCTGTGTGGGCGCCGCATAGAACTCCGGCGCTTTGCGCAATGACCCCATCTGGCTGTTGCCCACCATTTGCTGCTCGATCGCGTCGATCTTGGCCTTCATGCCGGGGCCGGAGCGGGCCTCGCTGTCACGCAGGCGCGGCAGCGAATCGCCCCCCATGGCCGACGAGCCCCCGAGCGCGGCGAGCTGTTCGGGTGTCAGGCCGTCACGGCGAACCTTGCGCAGCATGTCGAACTCGCGCTTGCGCACGAAATCGTTGCGCCGCTTGCGCTCGATCATCGCCTTCATCTCGGACTTGGCGAGCTCGTTCTCGATCGCCCCTGCCGCAGGCTGCCCCAGCTCGTTCCACTCGGTGGACGGGTTGGCCACGAACTTCACGACCTTGCGGAAGAAGCTGGTGGTGTCTTTGGAGTCCGCCATGGGGGGTCAGTGAATGCTGAGTTTCGGGGGGTTCAATCGCCGAACATCTTTTGCTTCAACTCGCGGCGCTGCTGCGCCTCAAGCGACAAGGTGGCGGTGGGTCGCGCAATCAAGCGGCCGAGACCGATCGGCTCACCCGTTTCGTCGCAAAACCCGTACTCGCCGCTTTCGACGCGATTGAGCGACTGCGCAATTTTCTTCAGCAACTTGCGCTCCCGGTCGCGCGTGCGCAATTCCAGTGCATGCTCTTCCTCGATCGTGGCGCGGTCGGCGGGGTCGGGCACGATGGAGGTGTCTTCGCGCAGGTGCTCTGTCGTTTCTCCTGCGTTGCTGAGCAGGTCGTCCTTCAACTTCTTCAGCGTGGCACGGAAGAAGTCGAGCTGCTTCTCGTTCATGTACTCGCCGTCGGTCATGGCCAGCACTTCGGCTTCGCTCAGGTCCTTGCCAGACTTTGACTTCCAGGCGTTCGCCAGCTTGGGGTCGGCCTTGGGCGCGACCCGCGGCGTGTCGACGCCCAGGTTGTTCATCTGACGCGT
>JAKFUQ010000302.1 GCA_021732645.1 Rhizobacter sp.
GTACCCGTGCCCCAGACCGTCACCTGCTTGTCGCCACGAACGACTGCTTCGTGGAATTTGCGCAGCAGCGCCGGAATCACATGGCTGTTTGTCGGGTGGTAGTTGTCGCCCGGGCCGTACAGATTGGTCGGCATGGCGGCCAGGTACTTCGTGCCGTACTGGCGGTTGTAGCTCCAGCACATCTCGATGCCGGCGATCTTGGCCAGCGCATAAGGGCGGTTGGTGGGCTCCAGCGGGCCGGTCAGCAGGCTGACTTCGCGCATCGGCTGCGCGGCCAGCTTGGGGTAGATGCAGCTCGACCCCAAAAACATCAGACGCCTCACGCCACTGAGGTAGGCCGCGTGGATGACGTTGGCCTGGATGACCAGGTTGTCGCGGATGAACTCTGCCGGGAACTGGTTGTTTGCCAGGATGCCGCCGACCTTGGCCGCCGCGAGGAAGACGACGTCGGGCTTTTCGGCATCGAAGAAGGCGCGTGTGGCGCGCTCATCGGTGAGGTCCAGCTCGGCATGGGTGCGCAGCAGCAGATTCGTGTGACCGGCGGCCTGCAGGTTGCGCACGATGGCCGAACCGACCAGACCCCGGTGTCCGGCGACGTAGATCTTGGCGTCGGTGTGCATGGCCGGCCGCTCACTCGTTGTAGTCGTAAGCCTGGAAGCCGGCCAGCTTCACCAGGCTGTCGCGGCGGGCGGCGCTGTAGTCGGCTTCGACCATTTCCTTGACCAGCTCGGGCAGCGTGATCTTGGGCACCCAGCCGAGCTTTTGCTTGGCCTTGCTCGGGTCGCCGAGCAGGGTTTCGACCTCGGTCGGGCGGTAGTAGCGCGGGTCGACCTTGACGACCACTTCGCCGACGCGGCACTTGGCCTTGAGCTCGCCAGCAACGGGATCGATCTTGACCACCGTGCCGACCTCCTGGTCACCCTCGCCGCTGAAGGCCAGCGTGATGCCCAGTTCCTTGGCCGAAAACTCGACGAACTGGCGCACGCTGTACTGCACGCCGGTGGCGATGACGAAGTCTTCTGGCTGTGGCTGTTGCAACATGAGCCACTGCATCTCGACGTAGTCTTTCGCGTGGCCCCAGTCGCGCAGCGCGCTCATGTTGCCGAGGTAGAGGCAGTCTTGCAGGCCCAGCGCGATGCGCGCCATGGCGCGGGTGATCTTGCGGGTGACGAAGGTCTCGCCGCGCAGCGGACTTTCGTGGTTGAACAGCACGCCGTTGCAGGCGTACATGCCGTAAGCCTCGCGGTAGTTGACGGTGATCCAGTACGCATACAGCTTGGCCACGGCGTACGGGCTGCGCGGGTAGAACGGCGTGGTTTCCTTTTGCGGCACTTCCTGCACCAGGCCGTACAGCTCGGAGGTCGAGGCTTGATAAAAGCGCGTCTTTTTTTCCAGCCCCAGGATGCGGATGGCTTCGAGCAGCCGCAGCGTGCCCAGGCCGTCGGCGTCGGCGGTGTACTCAGGCTGCTCGAAGCTCACCGCCACGTGGCTCATCGCGCCGAGGTTGTAGATCTCGTCGGGCTGCACCTGTTGCACGATGCGGATCAGGTTGGTGCTGTCGGTGAGGTCGCCGTAGTGCAGCGTGAAGCGCTTGCTGTCGACGTGCGGGTCTTGGTACAGGTGGTCGACCCGGTCGGTGTTGAACAGGCTGCTGCGGCGCTTGATGCCGTGCACGTCGTACCCCTTGGCCAGCAGCAGCTCGGCCAGGTAGGCGCCGTCTTGTCCGGTCACGCCGGTGATGAGGGCAACTTTGGTCATGGTGGTCCAGGGTTCCTGCGGTGTGATGGGCAAACGCGGGTTCGCGCGCGACCGCGTCAATCGTTGTAGCCGTTCGGGTTCGACTGCTGCCAGCGCCAGCTGTCGGCGCACATCGCGGCGATGTCGCGGCTCGCCTGCCAACCCAGCAACTGGCGTGCCCGGCTGGGGTCGGCGTAACAGGACGCCACATCGCCTGGGCGACGCGCAACGATGTCATAAAGAATGTGACAACCGCTGGCCTGCTCGAAGGCGCGCACCAGTTCCAGCACGCTGTGGCCACGGCCGGTGCCCAGATTGGCAGTGAACGAGCGGCCTGAAGGGTGCATCAGATGGCGCAAGGCCGCCACGTGGCCACCCGCGAGATCGCTGACATGGATGTAGTCGCGCACGCCGGTGCCGTCGGGGGTGTCGTAGTCGCCGCCAAAGACTTGCAGGCGTTCGCGCTTGCCCACGGCGACCTGGGTGATGTAAGGCATCAGGTTGTTGGGCGTGCCACGCGGGTCTTCGCCGATGAGGCCGCTGTCGTGCGCACCGACTGGGTTGAAGTAGCGCAGCAAGGCGATGCGCCAGGATGGGTCGGCGTGGCCGAGGTCGGTGAGCAGGTTTTCGCCGATCAGCTTGGTCGCCCCGTAAGGGCTGGTGGTGGCCAGCGCTGCGCTTTCAGGGATGGGCAACACCTCGGGCACGCCGTAAACGGTGGCGCTGGAACTGAACACCAGGGTCTTGCAACCGCTGGCGCCCATCGCCTCGGCCACGCTGATCAGCCCGCCGATGTTGTTGCGGTAGTAGGCCAGCGGTTTCGCGCAGCTTTCGCCGACGGCCTTGAAGGCGGCAAAGTGAACCACGGCATCGATAGCGTGCCGCGTGAACAGCGAGCGCATCGCTGCGCCGTCGCACACGTCGGCGCGCTCGAACACGCAGGCGCGATCGCCCAAGCGTTGCAGGCGATGGAGCACCTCGGGCGAGCTGTTGGAAAAGTCGTCGACGCCGACGACGTCGAACCCTGCGGCCCACAGGGCCAGCCAGGTGTGCGATGCGATGTAGCCTGTGGCCCCTGTCAGCAGGACAGTTCCACTCATTGCAGCGTGACCTGCGCCGAGCACGAGACGCTGTTGTTGCCGTAGTCGAACGACACTTGTCCCGAGGCACGGCGACTGTCGCGAGACACGTTGCACGACAGCGAGACATTGCGCCACGGGGCGTAGGTCGCGGCCAGGCTGCCGTTGCGCAAGGAGTCGCGCCCGCTGAAGGCGCCCTGAACCAGCGAGCGGCGATTGGCGTACAGATTCAGGTCGACGCGAATCTTCGAACTGAGCGCATAGGCGGTGTTGAGTGACAGCGCATTGGTGCGCCGGCTTTCATCGCCGAAAGTGCCTGCGCCTTGGCCGTTGATGAAGCCGCTTTCATCGCCGGTGTCGCGGTTGAACTGGGTGGTGAACGTCAGCTTGCCCGTGGGCTGGTAGCGCCAGCGCAGCACGCCGGTGGCCCCGGTGAAATCGAAGGCGGAAGCACCGCTCTTCTCCTTGCGCTTGCCGTAGCTCAGCCGTGTGTAGACGGAGCTCAGGCCCGACGGTTCCCAGTTGGCGGTCAGGTCGAGATCGCGGCGCGTGAAATCGCGCTCGTTGCGGGATTGGCCCTCGGTGTAGCGCAGCGCGGTGCCCAAGGTCAGCGCAGCGCGCGGGCGGTAGGTGAGACCGACGCTGACCGCGTCCTGGTCGAGGGCGTTGACCTGAAACGCCGCGTCGGTGTAGCTCAGTTTGCGCCGGGTGTACGAGCTGTCGAGTGAGAACAGCGATGCCATGCCGTAGCGAACGCTGGCCACCGATTCATTGCGCCGCTCGAGGTTGCGGGCGCTGGAGTTGATGGTGCTGTTGCCGCCGTAGTTGTAGAGGCTTTGGCTGCTGGTGTGGTTGAGCGTGCCCGACAGGCTGTAGAGGGTGGCCCAATCGACGCCGGCTTTGGCGCTGTAGTTGGTGTGGTCCAGCCGTTTCAGATCCTGGAACCGGGTGTCTTGCACCGTGCCGCTGGCATAGATGCGCTGGCGGCCGATGGGCTGGTCGAGGCCGCCGATGATCGCCAGGCCATACGAGGTGTCGGCGGTCGAGTCGGGCAGGCGAAAGACGTTCGAGTCGTGCCGCAGCGTCACGCTGCTGCCGATGTAGTAAGGGTTCGGGTCGGCCTGTGCCTGGCCTGCAACGCACAGGGCGGCAAGGGCCCAGAGTGCATGCAAGCGGGACGTCGGCAGCGGGGGCGTGAGAGGGTGCGGCATGGCGTGAGTCCGTCGAGAAGAGGGGGGTCGGGGACGGGTTCGGTGTGGCCTGGGCTGTGGCCTCAATAAGCTTGGCGATCGAAAAACGCCACCCGTATGGTACGGATGATGATTTGCAGATCGAGCGCCAGCGACCAGTTGCGCAGGTACTCCAGGTCGAACTCGACGCGGGCTCGCATCTTTTCGATGGTATCGGTCTCGCCCCGGTGGCCGTTGACCTGCGCCCAGCCGGTGATGCCCGGCTTGACCTTGTGCCTGACCATGTAGGCCTTGATCAGCGTGCGGTATTCCTCGTTGTGCGCGACGGCGTGCGGGCGGGGGCCGACGATGCTCATGCGGCCTTGCAACACGTTGACGAACTGCGGCAACTCATCGAGCGAGGTGCGGCGGATGAACGCACCGAAGGGCGTCAGTCGAGGGTCGTTGGGCTTGGCCTGCAGCACCACCGAACCGTTGTCCATCGCGGTCATCGAGCGGAACTTGTAGACGATGATTTCGCTGCCGTCGAGCCCGTTGCGGCGCTGCTTGAACACCACCGGGCCGGGCGAGCTGAGCTTGACGCCGATTGCCAACGCCAGCATCACCGGGGCGATCAACACCAGGATGATCGACGCCAGCACGACATCGCTGACGCGCTTGGTCAGCTCGTTGGTGCCGGTGAAGGGGGTCTCGCAGATGCCGACCACGGGCACGCCGTTCATGTCTTGCAACCGACCCTGAATGATGCCGATGCCGAACACGTCGGGCACGAAGTACAGCGATGCGGTGGTGCCTTGCAACTGGTCGAGCAATTCCACGATGCGTGGTTGAGAACCCAGCGGCAAGGTGATGAACACCTCGTGGACACCATGCTGGCGCACAAACGGCGCGACATCCTTCAGCGTGCCCAGGCAGTGGGTGGCCGCGGTTTCGTGCAGGCGCTCGTCGACGCGGTCATCGAAGAAGCCGAGGAAATCGACGTTGCGCTCCTGGATGCCCACGAGGGCGCGCGACACCTTCACGCCCAGCCCACCGCCGCCCACGACGATCGCAGCTCGGCGGCTGTTCACTTGAGCCGCCTGCCGCTGCAACACCTTCTTGCCCGCCCACATCGCCGCGCATTGCAGCAGCGGCGTGGCCACCGCCCAGACAGTGAGCACGTCGTGTTCGAAGTACTTGAGGCTGCGGGTGGCGTAGGCGCACAGCATCAGGATGACCAGCAGCATCAGCCATGACATGACGATGTCCACGCTGGCGGCCAGGAGACCATCACGAAACCGGTTGCGGCCGGGAAAGGTGAGTGCGAAGACCAGCAGGCACACCGTGAGTTGCGGTCGGCCGATCGGCTCGTCCATCCAGTGGTTGGCAAGGATGAACACCAGCACGGTGATCGTCGGCTCAAGAAAAGCGGCCACCAACGACGTGACCGACTGCGGCGCACTGTAGAACGTTCGTTTGTAGGCGCGGTCTTCGTACATCGGGTCAGGTGGGAGAGAAACAGGCCCCATCGGGCGTTGGGCCGTGCCGGTCATCGCACTGCACTGCACAGTCGACAACAAGCCCCATGGCACGCACGGCCGAGGCCAGGCCACAGCAGACATTGCCAAATTCATTGTGAACTACGCGCATGACGTTTTCATCCCCTCTGTGGGGCGGTGCGCGGCGCACGGGTGCCTACAATCTCACGATGATGTCGGCGTTTGCGCACTCTGTCGGAGCCACAGTCGCCCTTCGCCTGGCCCTGCTGGTGAACCACGTGTTGGCGAGCGAACCGGTGGCCGTGCAGCGGCTGCGATTGCACGCGGGCAAACGCATCTGTTTACAACTGCGTGATGTTCCGGCGCTGATGTCGTGGTTGCCTTCTGCACTGACCGCGACCGTGACCCCCGCCGGGTTGCTGGAGTGGCAAGCCGATGGCGCAGACCAGGCCGACCTGGTGGCCACCCTCGATGCCTCGAACCCGGCACAGACCCTGGCCAGCGCCGTGGCCGGCCAGCGGCCCCGGGTCGAGGTGGCCGGTGATGCGGCGTTTGCGGCAGATGTCAGCTGGCTGCTCGACCATCTGCGCTGGGATGTGCAAGACGATCTGGCGCGCCTGGTGGGTGACGGTGTCGCGCTGCAACTGGTGCGCGGGGGCACTGCGGTGGCCGATGCACTGCGCAGCCTGGTGCGCAGCGCGGTGCGATCCGCGGAGCCCCCGCCGCGATGAGGCACATCGCGCGGCTGCTGTTCATCGTTTTCACGATCTACCGCTACGGCCTCGACGAGCTGGCCCTGTCCAACTTCAGGCAGCCGTGGGTGCGCGTGCTGGTGCGCGTGATCACCGCCAGCCGCCGCCTCGATGCGCCGCGCGGCGTGCGGCTGCGCACGGCCCTGGAGAAGCTGGGCCCGATCTTCGTGAAATTCGGGCAGGTGCTGTCCACCCGCCGCGACCTGATCCCGCCCGACCTCGCCGATGAACTGGCGCAGCTGCAAGACAACGTGCCGCCGTTTTCCGCGGCGCTGTCCCGGCAGCTGATCGAGAAGGCCTACGGACGCAGCATCGAGGACGTGTTCGCCAGCTTCGAGAGCGAGCCGGTGGCGAGCGCGTCGATTGCGCAGGTGCACTTTGCCACCCTGAAGGACGGGCGCGACGTGGCCGTGAAGGTGCTGCGGCCGAACATGCTGGCGGTGATCGACGACGACCTCTCGCTGATGCGCACCATCGCGGTCTGGGTCGAGCGGCTGTCGGCCGATGGCAAGCGGCTCAAGCCGCGCGAGGTGGTGGCAGAGTTCGACAACCACCTGCACGACGAACTCGACCTGGTGCGCGAAGCAGCCAATGCGGCCCAGCTGCGCCGCAACATGCAGGGCCTGAATCTGGTGATGGTGCCGGAGATGCACTGGGATCTGTGCACCCAGACGGTGCTGGTGATGGAGCGCATGGACGGCGTGCCGATCAGCCAGATGCAGCGCCTGCTGGACGCCGGGGTCGACATCCCGAAGCTGGCCCGCGACGGCGTCACCATCTTCTTCACCCAGGTGTTCCGCGACGGGTTCTTTCATGCCGACATGCACCCGGGCAACATCCAGGTCAGTCTGGCGCCGGCCACCTTCGGGCGCTACATCGCGCTCGATTTCGGCATCGTCGGCACGCTGACCGAATTCGACAAGGAATACCTGGCGCAGAACTTCATTGCGTTCTTCCGCCGTGACTACAAGCGGGTGGCCGAGCTGCACATCGAGAGCGGCTGGGTGCCTGCGAACACCCGTGTCAACGAGCTCGAAGGCGCGATCCGCGCGGTGTGCGAGCCGCACTTCGACCGCCCGTTGAAGGACATTTCGCTGGGCCAGGTGCTGCTGCGCCTGTTTCAGACCTCGCGCCGCTTCAATGTTGAAATCCAGCCGCAGCTGGTGTTGCTGCAAAAGACGCTGCTCAACGTCGAGGGGCTCGGCCGCCAGCTCGACCCCGAGCTCGACCTGTGGAGTACCGCCAAGCCGTTTCTGGAGCGCTGGATGAACGACCAGATCGGCTGGCGCGGCCTGATTGATCGCTTGAAGAACGAGGCGCCGCGCTATGTGCAGTTGTTGCCCGAGTTGCCGCGCCTGCTGCACCAGTCGTTGCAAGCCAAGCCTGCGACCGAGCAGCGGATGCTGGAGGCGCTGCTGATCGAGCAGCGCCGCACCAATCGCTTGCTGCAGGCCATCGCCTACGCGGGCATCGGCTTCGTGGTCGGGGTGGTCGTCATGCAGTGGTTGCTGCATGCGGGCTACGGCTGAGGCCAGCGCCGTATAATTCGAGGTTTTTCTTTTCTAATCAAAGGCTTAGCGATGCCGATCTATGCCTACCGATGTGCTGAATGCAGCCACGCCAAAGACGTGCTGCAAAAGATTTCAGATCCGCTGCTGACCACGTGTCCGGCGTGTGGTGCCGAGGCTTTTCAAAAGCAGGTGACGGCCGCCGGCTTCCAGTTGAAGGGCTCGGGCTGGTACGTCACCGACTTCCGTGACGGTGCCAAATCCGGCGCGGCAGCAGACAAGTCGGCGGGCGATGCGAAGCCGTCGGCTGCGGGGCCAGGCCAAGGTGACAAGCCGGCGTCCAAAGACCAGGCATCAGGTGGCGATGCAACGTCTGCCAAGGCGGCACCCGCAGCGGCTGCGCCAGCGGCTGCATCCTCGGCTACAGGACCCAGCACCGCAGTGGCGGGCAAGCCCGGCACGGCGCCGACCTCCTCGGCCTGAGCGGGACGGTCCACCGCATCGTTCGGTTTACACAAGGAACCCCTTGAAGAAATACCTCATCGCCGGCCTGCTGGTGTGGCTGCCCCTGACCATCACCGTCTGGGTGCTGACCTCGGTGCTCGGCGTGCTCGACGGGCTGTTTGCCTGGATGCTGAGTGCGTCGCAGGCGGTGCTGCCGGAAGCGGCACGCCCGCCGCTGGAGATGCTCAAGCAGATCCCTGGACTCGGCGTGCTCGTGATGCTGGTCCTGCTGCTTCTGACGGGCGTGTTTGCCGCCAACATCGTCGGCCAGTGGTGGCTAGGCCAGGGCTCACGGATGCTGCACCGCATCCCGATCGTCAAGTCGATCTACAGCTCGGTCAAGCAGGTCTCGGACACGCTGTTTTCGAGCAGCGGCAACGCCTTTCGCGAAGCGGTGCTGGTGCAGTACCCGCGCCAGGGTTCGTGGACGATTGCTTTTGTGACCGGCAAGCCCGGTGGCGAGGCGGCCACCCACTTGCACGGCGACTACCTGAGCCTGTACGTGCCCACCACCCCGAACCCGACCTCGGGCTTCTTCCTGATGGTGCCGCGTGCCGACGTGATTGCGCTGGCGATGAGCGTCGACGAGGCGTTGAAGTACGTCATCTCGATGGGCGTCGTTGCACCGCCATCAGCAGCCGATGCGGCCCCACGCGGCCCCACATCGAATTCGAATCTGGAGTGACCCCATGAGAACAACGTACTGCGGCCTCGTCAGCGAGGCCCTGATGGGCCAGACCGTGACCTTGATGGGCTGGGCACACCGCCGCCGCGACCACGGTGGCGTCATCTTCATCGACCTGCGCGATCGCGAAGGCCTGGTGCAGATCGTCTGCGACCCCGACCGCGACCAGATGTTCAAGACCGCGGAGAGCGTGCGCAACGAGTTCTGTTTGAAGATCACCGGCAAGGTGCGTGCGCGGCCGTCTGGCACCGAGAACGCCAACCTCACCAGCGGCAAGGTCGAGGTTCTTTGCCTCGAACTCGAAGTGTTGAACCCGAGCGTCACACCGCCGTTCCAGATCGACGACGAGAACCTGTCGGAGACCACCCGCCTGACGCACCGTGTGCTCGACCTGCGGCGCCCGGTGATGCAGAAGAACCTGATCCTGCGCTACCGCGTCGCGATGGAGGTGCGCAAGTTCCTCGACGCCGAAGGCTTCATCGACATCGAGACGCCGATGCTGACCAAGAGCACGCCCGAAGGCGCGCGCGATTACCTGGTGCCCAGCCGCGTCAACGAAGGCATGTTCTTCGCGCTGCCGCAGTCGCCGCAGCTCTTCAAGCAGTTGCTGATGGTGGCCGGCTTCGACCGTTATTACCAGATCACCAAGTGCTTCCGCGACGAAGACCTGCGCGCCGACCGCCAGCCCGAGTTCACGCAGATCGACATCGAGACCAGCTTCCTGACCGAGGAAGAGATTCGCCCGATGTTCGAAGGCATGATCCGCAAGGTGTTCAAGAACACCATCGGCGTCGAGCTGCCCGAGTACCCGGTGATGAAATATGCAGAGGCGATGTACCGCTTCGGTTCCGACAAGCCCGACCTGCGGGTCAAGCTCGAGTTCACCGAACTGACCGACGTGATGGCCGATGTCGACTTCAAGGTCTTCAGCACACCGGCCACGACCCAGGGCGGCCGCGTGGTCGCGTTGCGTGTGCCGCGCGGCGGCGAGGCCAGCGGCGGCCTGAGCCGCGGCGAGATCGATGCCTACACCGAGTTCGTCAAGATCTACGGCGCCAAGGGCCTGGCGTGGATCAAGGTCAATGACGCGAGCAAAGGACGCGAGGGGCTGCAGAGCCCGATCGTCAAGAACCTGCACGACGCCGCGCTGGCGAAGATCATCGAGCGCTCCGGCGCGCAGACCGGCGACCTTCTGTTCTTCGGCGCCGACAAGGAAAAGATCGTCAACGACGCGATGGGCGCGCTGCGCGTGAAGATCGGCCACAGCGACTTCGGGCGCTCGCATGGCCTGTTCGACGACGTGTGGGCGCCGTTGTGGGTGGTCGATTTCCCCATGTTCGAGTACGACGAAGACGGCCAGCGCTGGAACGCGACGCACCACCCGTTCACCGCGCCGAAGGACGGCCATGAAGACCTGATGGACACCGACCCCGGCGCGTGCATTTCGAAGGCCTACGACATGGTGTTGAACGGCTGGGAGATGGGTGGCGGTTCGGTGCGCATCCACCGCGCCGAGGTGCAGAGCAAGGTGTTTGAGGCGCTGAAGATCGGGCCCGAAGAAGCACAGCTGAAGTTCGGCTTCCTGCTCGACGCGCTGCAGTACGGTGCGCCGCCGCACGGCGGTCTGGCCTTCGGCCTCGACCGCCTGGTCACCTTGATGACCAAGGCCGAGAGCATCCGCGACGTGATCGCCTTCCCGAAGACGCAGCGTGCGCAGTGCCTGCTGACCGGAGCGCCGAGTGCGGTCGACGAGAAGCAGATGCGCGAGTTGCACATCCGCTTGCGGAATGCGCAGGCTGCCGTGCCTAACGCCTCCTCCTGATCTGGCCATGGCCCGCAGCAAGGATCGCGCACCGGCGGTGTTCGAGTTGCGCAGCGCGTCGATGACGCTGGTCGTCGTCGCGCTGAAGACCACCGACATGGTGGCCATCGAGCGTGAGTTGACCGCTCGCTTTGCCGACACGCCAGAGATGTTCAACCACGACCCGGTGGTGATCGACATCGCGCAGGCCGAAGGCGACCCGCTGGCGCTCGATTACGCCGCGCTCGCCACCTTGCTGAGGCGCTTCAAGATGGTGCCGGCGGCGGTGCGTGGCGGCTCGCCTGGGCAGATGGCTGCTGCGGCCGAGGCGGGCCTGGGCGAAGCGCCGGACGCGCTGCCCGCCGCGGCGCGCGCATCGGCTCCAGCGCCCGCGGTGGCGGAGCCAGCACCAGTGGAAGCCGTGGCGGAACCGGTTGCCGAACCCTTGCCCACCGTGCCGGTTCCGCTTGCCGCGGTAGCGACGCTCATCGTCGACAAGCCGCTGCGCTCCGGCCAGCAGGTGTACGCGCGTGGCGGTGATCTGGTGGTGCTGGCGGTGGTGAATTTCGGCGCCGAAGTGATCGCCGACGGCAGCATCCACGTCTACGCGCCGCTGCGTGGCAAGGCCATTGCTGGGGCCAAGGGCAACACCGATGCCCGCATTTTCAGCACCTGCATGGAGCCCGAACTGATCTCGATTGCCGGCATCTACCGCACCACCGAAACCCCGCTGCCCGGCGAGGTGATCGGCAAGCCGGCGCAGATCCGACTGGACGGCGAGCGGTTGGTGTTCGAGCCGCTGTCATAGCGGCAGTCTCCATCGCTGCGTCAACCCTCTTACCTCGTCAATCAAAGGACCGCCACCCATGGCCAGAATCATCGTCGTCACCTCCGGCAAGGGCGGCGTCGGCAAGACCACCACCAGCGCCAGCTTCGCCGCCGGACTGGCGCTGCGCGGGCACAAGACCGCCGTCATCGACTTCGACGTGGGACTGCGCAACCTCGACCTCATCATGGGCTGCGAGCGCCGCGTGGTGTATGACCTGATCAACGTGATCCACGGCGAAGCGCGGCTGAACCAGGCGCTGATCAAGGACAAGCAGTGCGACAACCTCTATGTGCTCGCTGCCTCACAAACCCGCGACAAGGACGCGCTGACGCAGGACGGTGTCGAACGGGTGCTGGAAGAACTGGCGGGCATGGACTTCGAGTACATCGTCTGCGACTCGCCGGCCGGCATCGAGACCGGCGCGCTGATGGCGATGCATTTCGCCGACGAAGCGCTGGTGGTGACCAACCCTGAAGTTTCTTCCGTCAGAGATTCCGACCGCATCCTCGGCATGCTGCACAGCAAGACGCGCCGCGCGATCGAGAAGAAGGAGCCGATCAAGGAGCACCTGCTGATCACCCGCTACAACCCGAACCGGGTGCTCGGTGGCCAGATGCTCAGCCTGAAGGACATCCACGACATCCTGCGGGTGCGCATGATCGGCGTGATCCCGGAATCCGAATCGGTGCTCGACGCGTCGAACCAGGGCGTGCCAGCGATCCACATCAAGGGCTCGGATGTGTCGGAAGCCTACAAGGACGTGGTCACGCGCTTCCTGGGCGAGGAAACCCCGCTGCGCTTTGTCGATGCGGTGAAGCCGAGCTTCTTCAAGCGCCTGTTCGGGGGGAAGTGAGCGATGGGCTTCCTGTCCTTCTTTCTCGGTGAAAAAACCAAGACCGCCAGCGTCGCCAAGGAGCGGTTGCAGATCATCCTGGCGCATGAGCGCAATGGCCGCACCCGCAGCCCGGACTACCTGCCCGAGCTGCAACGCGAGCTGCTCGCGGTGATCTCGAAGTACGTGTCGGTCGGGCCCGGCGACATCAAGGTCGAGGTGGAGCGCCAGGGCGATTTGGAGGTGCTGCAGGTCAAGATCGAGCTGCCCGAGGCGGTTCGGTAGTCTTCAGATTGGCTAAAATGGCTATTAGATCTGATTGGAGCTGACCATGAACCTCACCGCCACCGACGCCAAGAATCGACTCGGCCATGTGCTGGAAAGTGCGCAGCGCGAACCGGTGTTCATCGACAAGAGCGGGCGTCAGCACAGTGTCGTTATCTCGGCGGCGCGTTATGAAGAGTTGTTGCGTGCGGAGCAGGGCATGTCAATGGAGGAGCGCAGGCTGCGTTTCAACGAAAAGTACAAGGACTGGATCGACGAACAGCATCGGCATTTCACGAAGTACGGCATTTTTGGCGAAGAGTTCCGTCGCTGGTGAGGGCTGTGGCGCAGTTCGACGTCCACCTGAACCCGACGGAGTCCGCGCGCGACGGGTTCCCATATCTCGTGGTGCTGCAAAGCGACCAGCTCAACCATCTGCCCACCCGGCTTGTCATGCCGTTGCAGCGGCTCGATCATTCACCGACCGACATGCCCCGACGCCTATCTCAATCGGTGCTGGTGGAGGGCGAGAAGCTGCACTTGGCTGCGCATCAATGCGCAGCGCTTCCAGCCAGAGCGCTGCGTCACCCGGTGACATCCATCATTTCCCAGAAGGATGTCGTTCGCGACGCCCTCGATGCCGTCATCAGCGGCATCTAACGCCCCGCTCCGATGAACACGCCGCGCCCGCCGAAGATTCCCGAGTCGGTGCTGGTCGTGATCCACACCATTGACCTCGAGGTGCTGCTGATCGAGCGCGCCGACCACCCCGGCTTCTGGCAAAGCGTGACCGGCTCGAAGGATGCGCCCGACGAGCCGTTCGCGCTGACGGCGTGCCGCGAGGTGGCCGAGGAAACCGGCATCGTCGTCGGCTCGCCTGCCGTGCCGCTATCGCATCTGCGAGACTGGGGCATGCGCAATGTCTACGAGATCTACCCGGTGTGGCGGCACCGTTATGCGCCGGGCGTGACGCACAACACCGAGCAGGTGTTCGGCCTGCGGGTGCCGCGTGACATCGTCCTCATGCTGGCGCCGCGTGAGCACACCCGCAGCGCCTGGCTGCCGTGGCGCGAGGCGGCCGACCGCTGCTTCTCGCCGTCGAACGCCGAAGCGGTGCTGCAACTGCCCAGGTTCGTGTCGGCGTGAAAGGCGTTCATCACGCGGACGCCAGCGCCTCGATGCACCCGGGCGACGTGCTGCGTGTGGCCACCTACAACATCCACAAAGGCGTGCGCGGTGTGGGCCCGCGGCGGCGGCTGGAAATTCACAACCTGGCGCTGGGCATCGAGGCGCTGGACGCCGACATGGTGTTCCTGCAGGAGGTGCGCAGCTCGAACCGCGCCGAGGCGCTGCAGTTCCCCGACACCCACATCGGCTGGCCGCGGATGCCACAGGCTGATTACGTGGCACCCGAAGGCTATGCGGTGGCCTACCGCAGCAACGCGATCACCCGCCACGGCGAGCATGGCAACGCGCTGCTGTCGCGTTGGCCGATCGGGGACATCAAGCACCACGACGTGTCTGACCACCGCTTCGAGCAGCGCGGCCTGCTGCACGTGCCGGTGCAATGGAACGGCACGCTGGTGCATGCCATCGTTGCGCACCTGGGGCTGATGCACGCCAGCCGGGTGCGCCAGGTCGCGCGCATTGCCGAATTCATTGCCAGCCACGTTCCGCCGGGGGAGCATCTGGTGCTGGCGGGCGACTTCAACGACTGGGGCGAGAAGCTCGACGCGCCGATCCGCAAAATGGGCCTGGAGCCGGCGCGCGTCGGCGGGCAGTCGCCATTGCGCACCTTCCCGTCGCGGGTGCCGTTTTTTTCGCTCGACCGGGTCTACACCCGCGGCTTGCACTGCACCGCGACGCACGTGCCACGCGGGGTGGCCTGGGCGCGCATGTCGGACCACCTGCCGCTGGTGGTCGAGCTGCAACTGAGCTGATCGGGCCCATGCCGAATGACCCCCTTGCAGCACGTGCCGCCGTGGCGCGGGCTGCGCTCACGACGATCTGGGGCGCCGTGCCCCGGCCGGTGTTCAGCGGAGGCAATGCGGTATCGCTGCTGCGCGGTGGCGATGCGCTGTTTCCGGCGATGGTGGCGGCCATCGATGCGGCCCGCCATGAAATTTGTCTGGCGACCTACATCTTCCACGACGACCCCGCCGCCGACCGGGTGGCCGACGCGTTGATCCGCGCGGCGCAGCGCGGGGTGCGGGTGCAGGTGGTGATCGACGGGTTCGGCACGCTGGGTGGCGTGAGTGCGCTGCAGCGCCGGTTGTCCGACGGCGGCGTGCAGATGGCGGTGTACCGACCGATCGACCGCTGGTGGAACTGGCTGCAGCCCGGGCAGTTGCGGCGCCTGCACCTGAAGCTGTGCGTGGTCGATGCCAAGATCGGCTTCGTGGGCGGCGTCAATCTGATCGACGACCGCTACGACCTGAATCACGGCTGGAGCGATGTGCCCCGCCTCGATTTCGCGGTGCAGGCGAGCGGCCCGATCACCGGTGCCATCCATCAAGCCGCGATCGCGGTGTGGTCGCGTGCCCACCTGGGCCGCACCTTCAAGGACGAAGCCGTCGCGATCGTGCGCGGGGCAGCGCCCGTGGCGCGTGTGCGTCGTTTGATCAAGCGCTTGCGGCTCAACGGCCTGCGCGGCATGCAGGCGACACCGGGCGAGCTGGAGCCGATGCATGCCGCCTTCGTGCTGCGCGACAACGTGCGCCAGCGCCGCACCATCGAGCGCGCCTACATCGACGCGATCCGCAGTGCGCGGGTGCGGGTCGATCTGATCTCGCCGTACTTCTATCCCGGGCGCCAGTTCCGCCGGGCCCTGCGCCATGCGGCGCAGCGTGGCGTGCAGGTGCGGCTGCTGCTGCAAGGCAAGATCGATTACCGCATCGCCGCGCTGGCAGCGCGCGCGCTGTACGACGAACTGCTGGGGCAGGGCGTGCACATCTTCGAATACACCCCCGCTTACCTGCACGCCAAGATCGCCGTCATCGACGACGACTGGGCCACGGTCGGCAGTTCGAACATCGATCCACTGTCGCTGCTGCTGAACCTCGAAGCCAACGTGATCGTGCGCGATGCGGCCTTCAACGCCGAGCTGTCGGCGCAGTTCGATGCCGCGATTGCGGTGTCGGCAGAAATCGACCCGACGCAGAAGTACCGACCCGGCATGCTGGGCGCGCTGCGCCGTGGCGTCGTGGCCTGGGTGTCGTATGTGTATTTGCGGGTCGCAGGGGCAACGGGACGCTATTGATCTAGGCTTGTGCGCATGGCTTTTGCCGACACCGACCTGATCATCGAACGCCCTGCTGGCCTGTACTGTCCGGCAGGCGATTTCTACATCGACCCGTGGCGCCCGGTCGATCGGGCCGTCATCACCCACGCCCATGCCGACCACGCGCGCACCGGCCACGGGCACTACCTGGCGTCCGCAATGTCGGCCGGTGTGCTGCGCTCGCGGCTGGGCGCGATCACCTTGCAGCCCCTGGCCTACGGCGAGGTGGTCGAACACCACGGTGTGCGTGTCAGCCTGCACCCGGCCGGGCATGTGCTGGGTTCGTCGCAGGTGCGCATCGAGCATGGCGGGCGGGTGTGGGTGGCGTCAGGCGACTATTTCGTCAGCGGTACAGCAGACGACCACAACCTGACCTGCGAGCCCTTCGAGCCGGTGCGCTGCGACTGCTTCATCACCGAGAGCACCTTCGGCTTGCCGGTCTACCGCTGGCGGCCGCAGCGCGAGGTCTATGCCGACATCAATGCGTGGTGGAGCGCCAACGCCGAGGCCGGCCGCGCCAGCCTGCTGATGGGCTACAGCTTCGGCAAGGCGCAGCGGCTGCTGGCCGGGCTGGA
>JAKFUQ010000237.1 GCA_021732645.1 Rhizobacter sp.
CATTCGTCGGCCTGGCATTCCAGCAACAGCGACCTCAGGGCAGCGTGTTCGAGGCGGTGGGCGAGGCGGTAGATCTGCTGCTGGTAATGCTGATCGACGAAGGTCTCGACCGCGGCGATGGTCGCGTACACGGCCCGCGGGCCGAACAAGGCGGGCAGCGCGCCGGTCAGAAAGCCCGCGGCACGCCAAGGCACCAGCAGCCAGCTGCGCTGCGCTGCCGGCAACAGCTGCTCGATCAGCTCCAGATGGCGCTGCTCGGTCGCGCGGTGGCGGCGTGCGAAGTCGCGCACGCTGGCATCGCGGGCGATGGCCAGTACGCCTTGGTAGATCCACACCGCGCCGCTTTCGCCCGCGTGATCGGAACGCAACTCGCCGACCAGGTCGGGCGGGATCTCGATGGCCGCCGACGGCGCCAAGGGTGCTGCGCTCAGGGCGCTGTGGGTTTGAGGTTCAGCTTCAATCATCAGCGTGATGCTGCCCGCGATACCGCGGCGCTGCTCACGTGGCTAGCGATGCACGTCGCTGCCTTGTGGGCTTGAGCTTGACGCCGTCGCACCGGGCCGCTTCGGCTTCGGCTCACTTCAGGAAGTCACGCACCGCAGGCAGCGACTTCTCAGCCGCCTCTTCCTGCGGCAGGTGGCCAACGCCGGGCAGCGAGACCAGCTTTGCGTGCGCGATCGCCTTCAGGTAATCGGCTGAATTGGCGACAGGAATCATCGCATCGGCCTCGCCCCACACCAGCAGCGTCGGGGCCTGGATGCGGCGCAGCAGCGGGACCGGGTCGACCAGCGTGGTCTGCCTCATTCGTGCGATCAGCGCATCGCGGCTGCCCGGGGCCAGCATCAGATCGTGGTACCGGGTCGTCAGCGCGTCGCTCAGGAACGAGGGGTTCGCGTAGGCCGGCTCCAGGCTCATGCGCAGCAGCGGCTTGGGCAGCGCATAGCGCATCAACTCAACCGTCATCGGCACTTCCGGTGCCCGGCCGTACTCGAAGCCTGGGCTCGCGAAGCCGTCGGGCGCCACCAGCACCAGCTTGTCGACCCGCTCCGGATGCGTCGCGGCAAACGTCCAGGCGATGCGCCCACCGATGGAATGGCCGACGATGCTGGCGCGCGCGACGCCCTGCCGGTCCATCAGCGCGATCAGCAGCTGCATGCTGCGTGCATCGCCGTAGTTGCCACTCGGGTCAGGGGCACTGAGGCCGGAGCCGGGCAGGTCGAATCGGATCACGCGGTGGTCTACCGACAGTGCCTGCGCCCACGGTTCCCAGCTGTGCAGGCTGCCGCCAAAGCCATGGATCATGATCACTGCGGGCGCGCCCTTCGGCCCGCTGTCGCGCAGGTGCACTCGCGTGCCATCGACCTCGACGAGGTCGCCCGGCGCCGCCAGGTAGCGCGCCTGCAGCGAAGCCAACGTCTTGTCGGGGGTCCACAACCAGAAGGCGGCGACCAAGACCAGCAACAGTACAGAGCCGACCCACACGGCGCGTTTCAAACGATGGCTTTCACGGTGGAGTGAATTGAAGGGTCGGACACATCGAAAGCGTAAGCGCTGAAGTCAGGCTGGCGCACCGCACGCACGTACTCGCGGGTGTAGCCGGGAAACAGCGCGAACACCCGGCCATTGTCCAGGCGGTACCAGCTGCGGCACTGGCTCCACACCGAGGTGGCCAGGCGCGCCTGCAGGCCTTGATTGTGCTCACGCATCGCCTCGGGTCGCACATCGATCCAGCGGTGGCCACCGTCGCGCACCGCCTGCATGCAGGCGATGGCATGGTCGACCTCGGGCTCGATGTAGAGCAACGTGGAAGTGTGGCCGGTGGCGGTGTTCGGGCCCAGCATCAAAAACAGATTCGGAAAGCCCGACACCGTGATGCCGTGGTAAGCCTCGGGGCCGTCGACCCAGGTGTCAGCGAGCGTGCGGCCTTGCAAGCCGGTGATGCGAGTCGACGACAGCAGCTGCGCGACATCGAACCCGGTGGCGCACACCAGCGCATCGATCGGCCGCTCGCGGCCATCGGCGGTGACGATGCCGTGCGCGGTGATGCGCTCGATCGCCTCGGTCACCAGCTCGACATTCGGCCGACACAAGGCCGGGTAGAAATCGTTGGAGTAGATGATGCGCTTGCACCCCAGCGGGTAGCTCGGTGTCAGCCGCTGGCGCAAGGCCTCGTCGCGCACCTGCCGCTTGCGGTGCGCGGCGGCGGTGGCCAGCAGACCGCGGCGCGCCAACGTGCCCTCCTCGAAGCCGCGCCGACCCCATTCCAGCACCTGCGCCCAGTTCCAGCGCACCATCGCCGCATACGGCGGCAGGTGCGCCAGCGCACGATCGAGCCCGCCGTAGCGGCGGTCTATGCGCGGCAGCACCCAGTTCGCTGTGCGCTGGAACAGATGCAGTTGCTGTGCTTGCTCAGCAACCGGCGGCACCAGTTGCGACGCGGTCGAGCCGGTGCCGATCACGGCGACGCGCTGGCCACGCAACACAGCGCTGTGGTCCCATCGAGCCGAGTGCAGCCGCTGCCCCTGAAAGTCGGCCAGGCCAGGGATGTCGGGCCAGCGCGGCTGGCTCAGCGGCCCGGCGCTGCACATGAAGTAGCGCGCACGCAGCACTGCGGTGGTCCCATCATCCTGAATCGTGCTGATCTGCCAATGGCCCGTCGCCTCGTCGAACCGGGCCTCGGTGATGCGGGTACCCAGGCGCAGGTGAGCCAGCAGCCCGAAGCGTGCGGCCACCCGTTGCATGTAGGCCTGAATTTCGGGCGCGCTGGCGAAGCGGCGGGACCAGTTGGGGTTGGACGCGAAGGAAAACGAATACGCCGGCGCCGGCACATCGACGTGTGCGCCGGGGTAGGTGTTGTCCCACCAGGTGCCCCCCAGCCCTGGCTGCTTTTCCAGGATCACGAAGTCGTGGACGCCCGCTTGCTTGAGCTTGACCCCTGCGCACAGACCGGACATGCCCGCGCCGAGGATCACCACCTCGTGGTGGGCAGTGGGCACCGTGTCGGCGCGGCATGCAGCGAGGGGCTGCATCACGAAGCGGGCGATGCGGTCGATGGCCTCGTCGGCACTGGGCAGCACGCCGGCGTGGGTTTGGAACACATGCCAGCGCCCCGCAGTGACCTCGCACTGCACCGCCACCCCGGCGGCCTGCAAAGCCACTTCAAGCTGCAGGGCCTGACCGTGCAGCAACTCGTCGGTGCCGACCTGGATCAGCGTGGGTGGCAGGCCGTGCAGATCCGCAAACAACGGCGACACGAGCGGCGACGTGCGGAGGTCATCGGCCATCGTGGCGTCGCCCAGGTACTGCGCGGCGCAAGCGTGGGCCCAGGCCACGCTGAGCATCGCCTCGCCGGGCGGCTCGGCCGCTGCTGATGCATCGCGCAGGGCCAGATCAACCCACGGCGACAGCAGCACCAGGGCCGCAGGCAACGGCGAGCCGAGGTCGCGCAGTGCCAGGGCGGCGGACAACGCGAGGCCGCCGCCAGCCGAATCGCCTGCGAGGATGACCGGGCGGCTTACTCCTGCCTCGGCCCCTTCAGCGCTCAGCGCGTGATACGCCGCAAGGGCATCGTCGAGCCCGGCCGGGTAGCGGTGCTCGGGTGCCAGCCGGTAGTCGAGCGCAAACACCGGCAGCCCAGTGACGAGGGCGAGTCGCGCGGTCAAGGCGCGATGCGTCGCTGGGGAGCCGATGCAAAACGCGCCGCCGTGCAGGTAAAGCACCACGCCGGGTGGCGCGCTGGGCGCCTGCGCCGAGCGCAGCCATTCCCCGGGCACGCCGCCGACCCTCCCCGCCTCGACCGACACGCCCTTTGGCGTCAGCGTGATGCGTGACAAACCACGCAACCAGCGCCGCTGAAAGCCGATCGAAAAGCGCGGGGAGAACACCGGCTTGAGCAGCAGTTTCAGCGAGCCGCGCAGCAGCGCCGCCAGCAGCGCTTCGAGCAAGCCCTTCGGTTGAAAAACGACCATGACGGGCCTGTGTTGCAAAGGGTCTGATCGTAGCCAGTCGGGCGGTCGCTGCCTGGCGGTGCAGGAGCGACTCCGGCTGCCGGAGGCGTGGTGTGCGCGCCGCAGCCCACGGCGGCAGACGGGATTTCCGCACATTCCCTTGCAGTTGTGCTGCAAATTGAAACATCGTGATACATCGCTGTACCGCAGCGCCATTACGCTGCGGTACGGCACGTGCTCAGTGACGGATGGAGGTCCGTACGACGATGGACGATTACCTTTTGTGGGGCGCTGGTGCGGCGCTGCTGGTGCTGTTGCTGCTGGTGCAACTGATGCGACGGCGCGCGCGGCGCCCGGTGGCCCGCAGCGAACGTGCGGAACAAGACGCTGCACGTGCCTCGTCGCCAGCACCGCGCAGTGCCTCCGAGCTCGACACGGCCAGCGATGTCTATGCGTTCGAGGGCCTGCGGCCCGCGTCAATTGAAAGCGCTCGGTTGCGCGCCAAGCGCGAAGGCACCGAGCAGGCAGCGCGCGCTGAATCCGACAGGGAGGCCGACCGTGAAGCCGCCGAGTGGGAAGCGCAGCTGCTCGCACAACACCTCGCTGACGAAGAACGCGAGCGTGAGCGCATCGCCGCCGCACCCGTCGCTGAGCAGGTTACGGCGCCACCGCCAGTGTTACCCGTACCGACCTCCGTGGTCGACGAGCAGGCGACGCTTGAGGCCCTGGCGCGCGAGGCCGCCGAATGGGAAGCTCGCCTGGCCGCTCAGCAGCTTGCCGATGTCGAGAGCGAGCGGCAGCGGGTCGCCGCGGAGATCGAGCGGGTGGCGGCCGAAGCCGCCGCAGCAGCGCAGGCCGCCGCTGCCGCTGCCGCGCAGATTGAGGCCGAGCGTCGCGCGCAGCAAGAGGCGGCAGAGGCGGCGCAGCTGGAGGCGCAACACGCCGCCCAGGCGCAGGCCGCGCGGGACGCCGAAGCGGCTGAAGTGGCCGCGCTTGCCTTCACGCTTGAGCCCGAAGCGGGCGCCGTCACTGCGCCGACACCGCCCGAGGTCGCGGTCGCCCGCACGCCCGAGCAGTGTCTGGTGATGATTGCTGACGACTCGAAGGTGGTGCGCATCAAAACCAGTCGCTTGCTGGCCAAGCACCTGTACCGGGTGTCGCTGGCCGAAGACGGCCTCGACGCCGCGCGGCAAATTGAGCTCAACCTGCCCGACGTGCTGATCACCGACGTCGAAATGCCCGGCATGGACGGCTTCGAGCTGACGCGCCAGATGCGCAGCAACCCGCGCACCGCACACATTCCGATCGTGATGATCACCGCCGACGACGTGAAGCACCAAGCCGATGCGTTCGAAGCCGGGGTCAGCGTGCTGCTCAGTAAGCCCTATCCGGAAGACCAGCTGCTGTCCTACCTTCAATCCACCCTGACCCGCTCGGCGGCCTGAGTTTCAGTCCCAGAATGTCAGCACGTCGCGGGCCGGTGGCTTGGCGTGCTTGGCGCGGCGCGACAGTGTCGGCGTGCCGATGGTGATCCAGCCGACCAGTGTTTCGCCCGCCTCGCAGAATGCCGATGTCAGCAGCGGCGAGCGCGCTTTCGCTCCGCTCAGCAATTTCGCCCCGTAACCCAGCGCCTGTACCGCCAACATCAGGTGCGCCACCGCACCGCCGATGCACGCCCATTGCTAATGGGCCGGCACCTGAGGGTGGCCCAGGTCGATGCGGGCAATCACCGCCAGCGTCACGGGGGCAGCCAAGGCACGCTCGCGGTCGAGCGCGGCACCGCTCGCATCCTTGCCAGCGGCTCGCGCCGCCTGCTCGAACAACTCGGCCATGCGTCGCCGGGCGTCGCCACGCACCGCACGAAAGCGAAACGGCACCAGCGCAGCGTGGTCGGGTGCGCGCAAGGCTGCCTCGGCCAGCGTCAGCAGCTCGGCGTCGCTCGGGCCGGGCTCGGTCAGGTGCCGCGGGCCGGTCGAATGGCGATCGAGCAGAGCCTGCAACGAGGGGTGGTGATCGGCGGTGGTCAAAGTCAAGGTCGGCGCTGGCCGCAGCCAGCACGTTTCAATCGCCCGCTGGCCGCAGCAGCCTGCACCTTACCGCTTAAAAATTGTATTCAAGCTGCGCGATGTAGCGCTCGGTGTCGATGCCGAAATCACGCGCCTTGTACATGGCGACCTTGCCGAGGAGGCTGAATTCCTTGTTGATCTTGTACGTCAACTGGAAGTCGTACTCATCGCCGTATTTGAGGTTGCCGTTGTCTGCTTTGAAGTCGAAGTACCTGATGGTGGCAACCACGCCACCTGGAATCGGCAGGGTCAGCCCGACATAGCCCGCTTTCAGTCCGTTGATGGGCGTGTTCAGAAAGATGTCGGCCCAGCCGTTGAAGGCGTGACCGGTGGCCAGCGGGGTTTGAAAGGCGGCCACACCGTCGTCGGAGCCCAGCACGTTGTAGCCGAGTTGCAGGTTGAAGCCCTGGTAGCCCAGGTTCAACTCGCCCACGTAGTAGTCGGCGTCATAGCTCGCTGGGTTGTCGGCGTAATCCGATTGGCTGGCGTATTCGGCGCGGTAGCCGACGGTCACGCCCGAGGCGCCCGCCGCCTGCGAGCCGACCAGGCTGAGGCCGTAGCTGGCGCTGGAACTGGCGAGCCCGTTGCGGAACTCCAGCAGGTAGGCGTAGCCGGTGAGCTTGCCGATCGGCAGACCGGCATACGACAGGTTCAGCAGGTGCGACTCGGCGTCGAAGTCGCGGAAAGCCGGATCGGGTGGGTTGGCGAAAATGCGTTTCACATCCCATATGTAGGCATAGTTGAACTCCAGCTTGGCGACCGAGGTGTTCTTGAGGGTCACCGATTCATAGGTCAGCAAGTTGTTGCGCCACGCCACGTCGCCGATGAAGCGTGCGTTGTCGTAGACGATGCGCTGCCGGCCCGCGATGACCGTGGTCGCGTACTCCTTGCTGGTGTAGCCCAGCCAGGCTTGGCTGATCTGCGTGGCCTCGGGGTCGGCAATGATGGCGTAGCCGTTGACGGGCGTGCCCGGCTCGCGGTAGTCGTCTTGGAGCGCGGTGTTGTTCTGCCCTTCGATGTAGGCGGTGAAGCCGTTGTACGGCGCGGTCTTGTAGCCAAAGCGGGTGCGAACGGTCACGGCATCGGCTTCCAGCGGCTTCACATCGACTTGCTCGACGCGCAGGCGCACGTTGAGTGAAAACTTGCCCTTGCTGAGCGCTTCTTCTAGCGATTTGGGGGCCTCCGGTTCAGCGGCGTTGGCGAAGTTGGTGCAGGTGAGCACCGAAATGAGCGCGAGGCGGGGGAGATTGGGGTTCATGGGCGCATCGGAGAGTGGAGGGGGAAGGGTTAGTACGCGGTATTTGCATACCTCGTGCCAGCCCAAGTCGGCGGCGCGGGCTAGGACATCGACTACCCAGCGGCGCGAACCCGTCCGCTGGCGACGGCGGGCGCTGGATCCAACACTCAGGTGTTTGGCCCTTCACCTGGAAAGCTTTGTTTGGCCCCGACCCGGATGCCCGTTGTTCATCGCTCCCATCGCCCGCCCCGCCGTGCCGCCTGCGCAGGTGTCGAATCGCGCCCCGCTGATTTGCTGCGCGACTTGCGCATCCTGGACAGCGCGCCCGAGGCGAGCTTCGACGGGTTGACCCGCGCGGCTGCCTTGCTCACCGGCTGCCCGATGGCGCTGGTCAGCCTGCTCGTTGACGGGCGCCCATGGGTCAAGTCCCGGTTCGGACTGGCAGCGACCGAAACCCCGAGTGTGTTGTCGTTTTGCGCGCTCGCGGCGCGGCAACCTGACCTGCTCGAGGTCGAAGACGCCTGGGCCGACCCGCGTTTTGCAAATCACCCTTGGGTGACGTGCGATCCGCGCATTCGCTTCTGCGCGGGCCAGCCGCTCATGCTGGGTGGCGTGTGTCTGGGCACGCTGTGCGCCTTCGATACCCAACCGCGCCGTTTGTCGGCACCGGTGCGCGAGGCGTTGCTGGGTTTGGCCCATGTGGCGCAGGCGTTGATCGAGGCGCGGCAGTCGCTCGTGGCGCTGGGTGAGCAGCAGCAGCGACTGACCGACATCGCATTGGCATCGGGCGACTGGCTGTGGGAATCCGATGCGCAGAATCAGGTGATATGGCGCATCGCGCATGAAACCGAGGCGGATGAGAACGAATTGCTTAGCCCGGGCAGCAGGTTGCCCGACGGGCCGCTGCTCGATCCGCAGGGTGAGCCGCAGACGCCACCACTGCCTTTCCATCGCCTGCTCGCGCAGCAAGGGAAGATCACCCGCGCCACTTTGCGACCGGTGGTCAGCGACGCTGCCACCTGTGTATCGATCTCGGCCTTGCCGTACTTCGGAGTGGCGGGTGAGTGGCTCGGTTTTCGCGGGACGGCGCGCGATGTGACGGCGGCAGTGGCCGACGAGCGACAGCGCCGCGCCGCCGACATCGCGCTGCGCGCCGAGCGTGACGCCGCCCAGCAAGCCGCCCGGCTGCGCAGCGAGGTGGTCTCCAGCGTCAGCCATGAACTGCGCACGCCCTTGAATGCAGTGGTCGGCTTCGCGCAGCTGTTGCTGATCGATCCGCAGCAGGTCACGCTGTATGCCAGCCACATCCAGCGCGCCGGCACGTTGTTGCTGGCGCTCGTCAATGACATGCTCGAATTGGCGCGGCTCGAAACCGGTCACGCCCGCATGGATTTGCGCCCGGTGTCGTCGGCCAGCCTGATGCAGCGCTGCGTCGATTTGCTCGAGCCGGAGGCGAACCGCCGTGGCGTGCAGATGCACGCCCACGCCGACCCCGGTGCCGACGTCGTGATGGCGCAGATGCAAGGTTTGACACAAGCGATCTTGAACCTGGCCAGCAACGCGCTGAAGTTCAGCCCGCCCGGCAGCACGGTGCGCCTGCACGCGCGCGTCGGGCTCGACGAGGGTCACATCGAGATCGGTGTCAGCGACCAAGGCCCGGGCATTGCGCCCGAATTGCTGTCACTGCTGTTTCTGCCCTTCAGTCAATTGCCCGGCAACCGTGCGAAGGGCGGCACCGGTCTGGGTCTGGCGATCAGCCGCCAGTTGTTACAAGCCATGGGGGGCGAAATTTCAGTGCAGTCGGTCGTCGGCCAGGGATCGAGCTTCACCATCACGCTGCGCGCTTCCGAGCCGGGCATGCCGTTCGTCCCCGAGTCAGCGTTCGGCGTGCTCGATGAGTCCGCCGCGCCGCCATCGGCCACCTTGCTGAGGGTGCTGTACATCGAAGACGACCCGGTCAACGTCTTGCTGCTGGAACACATGCTCGCGCACTTCGGCCCGCTGAACATGAGCCACGCGGCAACCGCCGCCGCAGGTCGACTGGCCGCGCAGGGCGGGCATTTCGACCTCATCTTGCTCGACATGAACCTGCCCGATGGACACGGCCTGGACCTGCTGGCGCAGTTGCGTGCCTCCACGCGCAACGACAAGGTGCTCATCGTGGCCCTGAGCGCCGATGCGCTTCCCACTTCGATCAGTGCCGCCCGCGCCGCCGGCTTCGACGACTACCTGACGAAACCGATCACCATGGCGGTGCTTGAGCGGTTGGTCGCCAAGTTGCGCTGATGGCCAAACGCCGACTCATGGGGGCGTGGCAACAACTCGTCCAGCGCAGCGCGAAGGTGATGACCCGCCAGGTGTTGCAGCAGGCCAGCCGGGTCACCGTGCGGGCGTTGAGCTCGGCGGCCTCACCACGGATCAAGCGCGGCACGGCAACTGTCGGTGCTGGCGCGGGTGACTGGCTGCCCGGCGTTGCGATCGGGGCGGGCGGCATGCGCCGGTTTCGGCTTTATCGCCCGCCCGGGTTGAAGTTCGGTGATCGGCTGCCGCTGATGGTCATGCTGCACGGCTGCGGCCAGACGGCCGACAGCTTTGCCGCCAGCACGCGCATGAACCGCCTCGCCGCGCGTGAGCGATTTCTGGTGCTCTACCCCGAGCAGGGTCGGCTGGCCAATGCGCAGGGCTGCTGGAACTGGTTCGACACCCGCTCCGGACGGGCACACGCCGAAGCGGCCCTCATCCTCAACGCCATCGACCAGGTGATCCTGACGCATTCGGCCGATCGAGAGCGCGTCGCAGTGGCCGGTTTGTCGGCGGGGGCCAGCATGGCGGCGCTGTTGGCGACACTGCACCCGGCGCGCTTCGCTGCCGTGGCGATGCATTCCGGAATCCCGCCGGGCAGTGCCCATTCGGCGGTATCGGCGCTTGCTGCGATGCGCGGACTGCACGCCGACCCGCTGCGGATGGCGTCGCCCCGAGCGATGGGCGCGCCATGGCCGCCTTTGCTCGTCATCCACGGAGCCACCGACACCGTGGTGTCATTGCACAACGGCAAGGCCGCAGCACAGGCGTGGGCCGATGCGGCATCGGCTCACCCCCGGCCTGAGCGGGTCGTCCAGCGCGGCAAGCGTCATCCGATGACCGTCACCGACTTCAACCGCGGCATGACCAAGGTGGTGACGTTGGTCGAGTTGCAGCGGCTGGGCCATGCCTGGAGCGGCGGTGCCGGCGGCCTGCCGCACGACGCGCAAGGGCCCGATGCCTCGCGAATGGTGTGGGCCTTTGCCGCTAAGCAATTTTCCGCAGTCGCTCATCACCCTACAGGGCGTTGATCGGCGCTCGGCCGGCCGATCAAGCGGTCGGCGTCGGTGTCACCGCCACCAGGTGCTCGGTCAAGAACCAGGCTTGCAACTCGTTGGTGCGCAGCACATTGCTCACCAGCACATCGTTGGTGCCGGAGTCGCCCGTGTCGGCGACCGTCTCGGCGTTCTTGCGCGCGGCGATGATGATCATTTCGTGCGCTTGGGCCAGGCGCGACATCTGCACCACCGCCGGTTCGCGACCGCGCGGCGGGCGCGGAATGCGCGTTTCCTCGGCCACATCGGCAGCCATTGCGAGCGTCACGCCGCCCAGCACCTGGATGCGCTCGGCGACGATGTCGACCAGTTCGGCCTGCGCTTCGTAGTGTTTGTCGAAAAGCAAATGCAACTGGTCGAAGGTCGGGCCGACCACCTGCCAATGGTGCTTCTTGTACATGTCGCGCAGGGTCATCGTGTCGGCCAGCGTCTGGTTCAGCAGCGCCACGCTCTTTTTGCAGACGGACTCGGTCAAGCCGTTCGGCAGTTTGACGATGGTGCCGTACTCCTGTGTTACGCCCGTGTGCTGTTTCAGTTGCGGGGCGACGCTGTCGGGGGTGTTGGATGAACGGGGGGTCTTTGCCATGGTTGCTGCTCCGGGGAAGGAATTGGGTCGCTTGAGTGTGCGCAGCGACGTTGTCAGCATGTCATCGGAGACCGCCGCGACGCTGGCCCGGCGCCGTCCTACATGGCATCGATGGGTGCAGGTGACACGAGGCGGCTGCACGCTGAAGTCCAAGCGCCGGCCTCGCCACGGGAGGGCCTGGCTCGGCGTCTGTACAGTGCGGGCTGCCGAACGCCTTTGGAGTTGAGCCTTGCATCGTCGATGTCTAGCCTTGTGTTTCGCTGCGACCTTGCTGGGCGGCTGCACCACGGTGACCAATCCGGTCAGCGGACTGCAAGAGCGAACGGTGATGAGCGTGGCCGCCGAGATTGCCGAAGGCAAGAAGGGGCACGAACAGGTGCTGGCCGAGTACGGCGTCTATGCCGACCCGAAACTGCAGGCCTACGTCAATGAGATCGGGCAACGTTTGGCGGGGTTGTCCGAGCGCAGCGAGCTGGAATGGCATTTCACCGTGCTCGACAGCCCGGAGATCAACGCCTTTGCACTGCCTGGCGGCTACATCTACCTGACGCGCGGCATCATGGCCTACATGGGCAGCGAGGCCGATCTGGCGGGCGTCATCGGCCACGAGATCGGGCATGTCACCGCGCGCCACGGCGCCCAGCGCGCCACGCGGCAGCAAACAGCAGGCCTCGGGGTGTTGGCCGCCACCTTGCTGGGTGTGGCACTCGAAGGTGCAGGCGTGAGCGGTGCCGGTCAGTTGGCCGGCCAGGTCTCGCAAAGCGTCGCTGCTGGCTACATCGCCAGCTACGGACGCGAGCAGGAACTGCAGGCCGACCGCCTCGGCGCCGAGTACCTGTCGCGCAACCACTACGACCCGCGCAACATGGTCGACGTCATCAACGTGCTGAAAAACCAGGAGCGCTTTGCCGAGGACAGCGCGCGCGCCGAGGGCCGCACGCCGCAACCGCACGCCAACTGGCTGGCCTCGCACCCCAGCAACGACAAGCGCCTCGAAGAGATCACGCAGATTGCCGGCGGCTACCAAGGCACCTACAGCGACGAAGGCCGAACCCGCTACCTGCGCGCCATCAACGGCATGGTCTTTGGCGAAAGCGCGGAGCAGGGGCTGACCCGCGGACAAAATTTTTACCATGCGCCGCTCGGCATTGCGGTGACGGCACCGCCAGGGTGGACGCTGCACAACGGCAAGGACGCGATCACCCTCGTCGACGCTGAGGGCCGCGCCGGTCTGGTGGTGAAGCTGATCCCGGCGAAAGCCGGGGGCGCGCATGAAGACATCGTGCGCAACCTGTTCCAACCGTCGAGTGCGCGCGCCGAACGCCTCACCCTGAACGGCTTGCAGGCCACGCACGTCGTCGGTGTGCGCAGCAACCCGCAGGGCGCTGCGCAGCCCTTCGAAGTGACCCTCGTCAGCGGGCCGGGTAACCAGAACTACCTGTTGGGCTACGTGGCGAAAGACAGCCAGTCCATGCAGCGTGCCTACCGGCAGATCAGGCAAGCTGAGGGCTCGTTTCGCGCGATGGCCGCTGCCGACCGCGCCGCGGCGCGGCCGTGGACAGTGAAGACCGTGCCTTACCCGCGTGGCGGTTTTCAGTCGTTGGCACAGCAATCGCCGCTGGACAGTCGGCCCGAGCAGCAGTTGAAGCTGATCAACGGCGTGTATGCCGGGGGGGACATCCAGCCCGGTCAACTGGTGAAGGTGGTGGAGTAGTCGGGCAGTGCCTCGCCCAGCGCAATCGGGTTGACTGCCGTTCTAGCGCGCAGCCGATGCGCGAGGCGCGGCTGGCCTGGTCAAGCGCGCCGTGCTTTGCATCGGTGCATAGCACAGGCCCGCATCGGCGCAGCCCTGGCTGGTCACGGTGAGGGTGGTCGATGAGGCCACGGTGTCGATGGGCAGGCGGATCACGACGCGACCGCGATGGGTTTCAAGCGCCCTGCCAAAGGTCTGGTCGTACTTGACCTTGCCTGCCGGAAGCACCGGTGTGCCGAGCTTCGTCTGCGCAGGGGCGGCAGCGAACGCAAAGCGCTCGTGGTACAGGTAGTAGCCGTCGGCCACGTTGAACACGACTTCGACCTGGTTGCCAGCCAGCATACGCGCCTCGAAACGAAACGCCTGCTCGGGCGGCAAGAAGTCATCGGCGGCCATGGCCCAGGTGCTGCCAAGGCTTTGAAGTACCAGCAGCAGGGCGGCGCGGCGCAGCAGGGAGGTGGTCATCGGGTGGTTGGGGCGGACGTCATGTTGCGTAGCGGGCAGAGCTTCGCCACCTGGGTCGAAGCGGGCCGAGCGATCTTTCAGCGGAGTGCGTGCGCATCATCGCTGCACAGCATGCAAACGTCTCAGGTCGTGCGATGGCGTTTGCGGCGCCTGGCCGCGCGTGCTGCCTTGGCAACGACCAGCGCGGCCGAATCACGCCACGGGGGCGGTTGGCGGACTCGAGCGGGCGACCGCCGCGGCACGCCAGCCCATCGACCGGACGCGGTGACCGCGCTGAAGACCCAGGCCACGGCGATGAACACGCCGACACCGCCGATCGCGCAGAGGACCAGCAACACGCCGTGCTCCCACGGCTGCGTCAGCGCAGAGAACCCGGCTGCAGCCAGCAGAGCCAACAGCAGCGCACGCCGTCGGCTGGTGGGCCCGAACATCGACCCCAGTGCGGTGCCATAGCCCAGCAGGAACACCGCAGCCAGCAGGTACTGCGCCAGTGTCAGTTGATGCAGCGTCTTGTTCAGTTCGCCCATGGCCGAAAACTCCTTGCCGCAGGACACCAGATTACGCGCTGCTGCCGGGGCATGCAAGCAGGGCAGAGCCGCCAGCCGACACGCGTGTGACCCCCATCACGCAGACCTAGGGCGGTGACATGGGCCAGGGGCGCTGGGTCGGCCGCATCCGCTCCCAGGCGTACGCCAATTGCAGGACGCCGAGATCGTCGAACCGGCGCCCGACGATCTGCAGACCGATGGGCAGGCCCTCGGCGGTGTACCCGGCATTGATGCTGGCCGCAGGCTGCTCGCTCATGTTGAACGGCAGGGTGTAGGCGATGTGCTCGAAGGGTTGTGCCGGGTCGTTGGTGGGGCAAGGCAGCTCGGCGGCAAAGGCCGGTATCGGTGCGACGGGTGACAGCACGAAATCGAAGGGCTGGCAGGCGGCGACGGTGACCGCGCGCATGGCCAGTGTCTGGTGGTAATGGCGCATGACCTCGATCCCGCTGAGTTGCGCCCCACCCTCGGCCCACTCGGCAATGAAGGGCAGCACGCGGCGCCTTTGCTCGTCCTCGAAGGCCTGCAGATCGACCCAGGCGCGGGTGCGCCAGAAGCGATCGATGCCGTCGGCCATTTCGCGGTTGATGAAGGGCGCCAGCGGTTCGATGATGGCGCCTGCTCCCTCGAAGGCCCGTGCGGCTGCCGTGATTGCTGCGGTGACCTGTGGCTCGGGCGGCAAGCCCCAACCCGCGTCGAGCATCAGGCCGATGCGCACGCCGCGCAGTTCACGGTCGAGCGCCATCCATTCGATGTGTTCGGTCGGCAGGCTCATGTGGTCGCGCCAGTCGGGCTGGCTCAGCACCGACATCATCAGCGCGGCATCGCTGACGCAGCGCGTGATCGGTCCCGCCACCCGCGCTGGGTAGGGAGCCCCAATCGGCACGCGACCATGGCTGGGCTTGAGACCAAACACCCCGCACCAGCCAGCGGGCAGGCGGATCGAGCCGCCGATGTCGGTGCCCACCTGCAATGGGCCATAGCCCGCAGCCGCGGCCGCCGCCGCACCGGCACTGCTGCCACCGGGAGTTCGCTGCAGGTCCCAGGGATTGCGCGTCAACGCATGGAAGCTCGACAGCCCCGATGAGAGCATGCCGAGGTCGGGCATCGTCGTCTTGCCCAGGATCACTGCACCGGCCTCGCGCAACCGCGCTGCGGGGGGTGCGTCGGCCAGGGCGGGCACCAGGTCGGTGGCGGCGCAACCCAGCGGAATCGGCACGCCGAGGGTGGCGATGTTTTCCTTGAGCATGGCGGGCACGCCGTCGAGCGCGCCGATCGGTTCGCCACGTTGCCAGCGCAGCGCTGAAGCGTGTGCTGCAGCCCGCGCGGCCGTGGCATCGACGGCGTAGGTCGCGTGCACAGACGGCTCGCAGGCGGTGATGTGTGCCAGCACATCGGCCAGCACCTCGACAGGACTCAGGGCCCGGCTGCGATAGCCCGCCAGCAGATCATGGGCGCCGAGCTGATGCAGCGCCGACATGGGTGGAGTCGCCGTCGACGTGGCTTCAGTGTTGCCTCAGGTGTAGCGACCTTCGTTCTCGATCAGTTCGCAGCCGCCAATCAGGAACAAGCCGTCAGGCTGGCGCTCCAGCGTGTAGGTCGCCAGCCAGGCCCCGCCCCGCGTGTCGGTCATTTGCACGCCCAGCACCACCTCGCCCTCGATCCACTGGGGCTTCAGAAAAGCCACCGTCGCGGGTCGGTACACCACGGCGTAGCTTCGGCGCACCAGGTTGATGAAGTTGTCGGGGGAACCCAGGTGCTTGCGCGCGCTGGGGGTTGCCAGCAAAAACGCCCGACGCGCATCGTCGGCTGCGAAGGCATCCAGCTGCGCTTGCACCACCGCACGCGCTTTGTCGGCCCAAGCGGTGGGCACGTCGTCGGAGCGGGCCGTGCCAGCGACCACGCTCAAACCCAGGCCGAAGCCGCCAACGATCAGGGCACGACGGTGAATCAGGACAGATTTCATGGTGACTCCAGGGCGAACGTTCACGCCATCATGCCGCGAACGCGCAGAAAAAACATCTGTTACGTGTCGCTGCGGTGTTCAGATGCGCAAATGCACACGGTCGGTGCATTTCCAGCCGCTGGCAACCCCTGAATGCGGGGTGCATCGACCCCCACTTCGCGCCCTGAAAATGTTACAAATGGGGACTGCCTCGGGCCGTTGAAACAGCGCCATGGCGCCTTGCGACGATCGCCCGCGCCCACGCATTCCCACTTGATGATGCAACCAACGGCTCGATACCCTCGCTCACTCGCGGTGTTCTCCGATCGTCGCGACACGGCAGCGCGCACGATGCGCCGCCG
>JAKFUQ010000067.1 GCA_021732645.1 Rhizobacter sp.
GCTGGCATGGCTACGCACAGCACGTGATCGAGCACGCGCGCGCCGCGGGCCGGCCGATCCGGGTGGCGCCCGACGCCATCGAAGCAGTGCCCACCAGCGCGTTCCCGACACCCGCCCAGCGGCCCCGCAATTCACGGCTGGACACCCGCAAGCTGCAACACAGCTTCGGCCTGCACCTGCCCGCCTGGCAGATCGGCGTCGATCGCCTGCTGGCCGAAATCCTGTGATCTCACCTTCGGATCCTCACCGCATGAACACCCCCAGCCGAAAAGGCATCCTGCTGGCCGGCGGCTCAGGCAGCCGCCTGCACCCGGCGACGCTCGCGATCAGCAAGCAGCTGCTGCCGGTCTACGACAAGCCGATGGTCTATTACCCGCTGAGCACACTGATGCTGGCCGGTATCCGCGACATCCTCTTGATCAGCACGCCGCAGGACACGCCGCGCTTCGAAGGTCTGCTGGGCGACGGCAGCCGCTGGGGCATCCACATCAGCTACTGCGTGCAACCCAGCCCCGACGGGTTGGCGCAGGCCTTCATCCTCGGCAAGAACTTTGTCGGCGGTGCGCCAAGCGCACTGGTGCTGGGCGACAACATCTACCACGGCCACGATCTGCAGGGCCTGCTGTCGGCCGCTGATGAGCGCACCTCTGGCGCCTCGGTGTTCGCATACCACGTGCAGGACCCCGAGCGCTACGGTGTGGTCGCCTTCGACGCGAACAAGTGCGCGCTCAGCATCGAGGAGAAGCCGAAGGCGCCGAAGAGCAACTACGCCGTCACCGGCCTGTACTTCTACGACCACCAGGTCTGCGACATCGCCGCCGACATCCAACCCTCTGCACGCGGCGAGCTGGAGATCACCGACGTCAACGCACGCTACCTGGCGCAGGGGCAGTTGAACGTCGAGATCATGGGCCGCGGCTATGCGTGGCTGGACACCGGCACGCACGACAGCCTGCTCGAAGCCGGCCAGTTCATCGCCACGCTGGAGAAGCGGCAGGGCCTGAAAGTGGCCTGCCCCGAGGAAATCGCCTTCCGCTCCGGCTGGATCGACGCGACCCAGCTGGAAGCGCTGGCCCAGCCGATGCTGAAGAACGGCTACGGTCAGTACCTGATGCAGATCGTCGACAACCAGGTGTTCTGATGAAGGTGACCACGACGGCCATCGACGGCGTGTTGATCCTGGAGCCCAAGGTGTTCGGCGACGAACGCGGCTTCTTCCTCGAAAGCTTCAACCAGCAGGCCTTCAACCAGGCCGCAGGTCAGGACATCAGCTTCGTCCAGGACAACCATTCGCGCTCCGCGCGAGGCGTGCTGCGCGGGCTGCACGGACAACGCGCGCCGCATGCGCAAGGCAAGCTGGTGCGCGTGACACAAGGCAGCGTGTTCGATGTGGCGGTCGACGTGCGCGTCGGCAGCCCCACCTGCGGCCAGTGGGTGGGCGTCGAACTGAGCGGCTCCAACCACAAGCAGCTGTGGATCCCGCCCGGCTTGGCACATGGCTTTCTGGTGATCAGCGACAGCGCCGATTTCCTCTACAAGACCACCGCCTACTACCGCCCCGAGGCCGAGTTCGCGATCCGCTGGGACGACCCCAGGCTGGCCATCGCCTGGCCGCTGAATGGCATCACGCCCGCGCTGTCGGCCAAGGACGCTGCGGCGCCTCTGCTCGGCGGCTGAGCCCGAACAGGCACGCGACGTTCAGCGCGGTTGGTATTCAGGAACAAAGCGCGCCAGCGCCGCACGCTGTTCGGCGGCCGATCGCCCGTGCTGCGGCTGCGCCAGCCACTGCAGCAGTTCCTGCGTCCAGGCGTCGGTGGCCTCGTCGTTGAGCCGCGCGATGCGCAGGCGAGGATGGGCCGACGGCTGCGTCAGGTCGTCGTCGGCCAGCAGTTCCTCATAGAGTTTCTCCCCCGGCCGCAGGCCGCTGAAGACGATGCCGATCTCGCGCTCGCGGTGGCCGGCGAGACGGATCAGGTCGCGCGCCAGCTCGACGATCTTCACCGGCTCGCCCATGTCCAGCACATAGACCTGCCCGCTGCGCGCCAGCACGGCCGACTGCAGCACCAGCCGCACTGCTTCGGGGATGGTCATGAAGTAGCGGGTGATGTCGGGGTGCGTCACCGTCACCGGGCCACCGCGCGCGATCTGTTCCTTGAACTTGGGGATCACGCTGCCGCTGGAGCCCAGCACATTGCCGAAGCGCACCGCCGAAAACACCGTGGACGAGCCCTGCGTGGCCAGGTGCGACAGCACCCGCTCGGCCGCGCGCTTGCTGGCGCCCATCACGTTGGTCGGGTTGACGGCCTTGTCGGTGCTGATCATCACGAAGCGCTCGGCACCGCCCTCCATCGCGGCCAGTGCGGCGTGGTGGGTGCCGAGCGTGTTGTTCTGCAGAGCGGCCCAGGCGTTGTCGTCTTCCATCAGCGGGACGTGTTTGAAAGCCGCCGCGTGGAACACCAGCTGCGGTCGGTGCGCGGCGTAGGTGGCCCGCAGATGGGCGAGGTCCTTCACGTCGCCCATCAGCCGCACCAGCGGCAGCACAGGATGCAACTCGCCCAGTTGCTGCTCGATCTGGTACAGCGCGAATTCGCTCAGCTCGTAAAGCACCAAGCGCGCCGGGCCGTAGCGGGCGATCTGCCGGCACAGCTCACTGCCGATCGAGCCACCAGCGCCGGTGACCAGCACCGTCTTGCCCGACACCAGCTCGGCGATGCCGGCCTCGTCGAGCACCACAGTCTCGCGCCCCAGCAGGTCGTCGGGCTCGATGGCGCGGATGCGCTCGACGCGTGCGCTGCCCGATTGCAGTTCGCTGACCGAAGGCACCGTCAGCACCGGCAGGGCGGTGGCCGCCGCCAGCTCGATCGCACGCCGCCGCTGCGCCGCCGTGGCGCTCGGCAGCGCGGTGATGATGTGAGTGGCCCCGGCGATCACGCGCGGGTCGTTCACCTCGTCGAAGCGGCCCAGCACCGGCGCGCCGGAGATGCGCGCGCCACGCTTGGCCGGGTCGTCGTCGAGCAGACCGAGCACCGTCCAGCCCTGCTGCGGCAGGCCGGCCACCAGCAGCCGCGCGGCCTCGCCGGCCCCCATCACGATGGCGCGCCGCGCCTCGCCGTGGCCCTCGCCGTTCGCGCCGGTGATCTGCGCACGCGCGTGTTCGTAGAGCATGCGGTAAGCGATGCGCGTCATGCACAGCCCCATCAGGGTGACGATGGGATGCAGGGCCAGCACCGCACGCGGCACCTGGTAGAGCTGCATCATCAACACGCCGGTCGCGCACAGTGCCCCGGCGATGCCGCAACTCCAGGTCAGCCGCTTGACCTCGCCGAAGCCCGAAAAGCGCCACATGCCGCGGGGCACGCCGGCCACGGTGAACACCATCAGGTAGGTCACGATGACGCCCAGCAGCACCCAGCCGTCGTAGGAGGGCCGCTGGCTCCACCAGCGCTCGAAGCCCAGCCGGAACAGGTAGGTGAAGTTCCAGCAGACGGCAATCACGGCCGCGTCGATCAGCAGCGTGAGCGGACGGCGGTGCGGGCGCCAACGGGCGAGGAAGCGATCGATGCGGTGCCAGACCATGAGCGGCTGATTATGTTGGCGCGGTGGTCCACAGCGCCCGCAGCGTGGCCGCGATCAGCCGCAGATCGCCGATGAAGCTGGCCTCGTCAACATAGCGCGCCGACAGCTGCAGCTTGGCCGGCATCACCACCTCGACATACTCGCGTTCCGGATTGGCCGCGCGCGACAGCCGCGCCGATTCGTCGCGGAATGCCAGCGATGCCGGGTCGGTGACGCCGGGGCGCACGCTGAGCACCTTGTCACGCAAAGCTTGCGGATAGAGCGCCACATAGCGCGGCACTTCCGGGCGCGGGCCGACCAGACTCATGCGCCCGATGAACACATCGATCAGCTGCGCCAGTTCGTCGAGCTTGGTACGGCGCAGCAGCGCGCCAACGTGAGTGATGCGGGGGTCGGCACCGACGGTGATCTGAGCGGTCGCCGCTTCGACGGTGGTGTCGCGATGCGTCATCGTGCGGAACTTGTGGATGCGGAATTCCACGCCGTGGCGCCCGACCCGCACCTGCCGAAAGAACACCGGCCCGGGCGAGTCGAGCTTGATCGCGATGGCGACGGCCAGCAGACATGGCGCCAGCAACAGCAGGCCCAGGCCCGAGGCCAGCACATCGAACAGCCGCTTCACCATCAACGGGACCAGCGCGCTCAGCCCAGCAGCGAGCGCACCGCGTCGATCACGCGCTGCACCTCGGCCGGGCCCATGCGGGTGTACAGCGGCAGGCTCAACATCCGCTCATAGGCGCGCTGGCTGTGCGGGAACTGTTGCGGTTGCAACTGATACCGGTCGCGCCAGTACGGCTGCAGGTGCAACGGGATGTAGTGCACGCTGCAACCGATGCCGGCGGCGTACAGGCCGTCGATCAATTCATCGCGCGTCAGCTTCGCGTCGTCGGCCAGGCGCAGCACATACAGGTGCCAGGCGTGCGTGTTGCCTGGCAAAGGCTGCGGTGGCGTGATGACCGGCAGGTCGGCAAAGGCCGCGTCGTAGCGACCGGCAATGTCGGCCCGGGCCTGCTGGAAGGCACTCGCGCGCTTCAGCTGGTGGATGCCGATGGCCGACGCGATGTCGGTCAGGTTGTACTTGAAGCCAGGGGCAGTGACCTCGTAGTACCAGCTCGGCACCTTGGCGGTGAAGCGGTCGAAGGCATCGCGGTTGATGCCGTGCAGCCGCATCACCTGGATGCGTTTGGCCAGCCCCGCATCGCGCGTCACCACCATGCCGCCCTCGCCGGTGGTCATCGTCTTGTTGGCGTAGAAGCTGAACACCGTGGCGTCGCTCGCCAGCGTGCCGACGAGCCGGCCGCCACAGGTGGTCGGCAGCGCGTGGGCGGCATCTTCGACGACCTTCAAGCCGTGGCGCCGCGCGAGCGGCAGCAGCGCCGCCATGTCGGCCGCGAGCCCGGCGTAATGCACCGGCATCACCGCCTTCGTGCGCGGCGTGATCGCTGCTTCGACCGCCGCGACATCGATGCACAGGGTGGCCGGGTCGATGTCGACCAGCACCACATCGGCACCGAGGTAGCGCACCACCTCGGCGGTGGCGGTGAAGGTGTGTGTGGTGGTGATGACCTCGTCGCCGGGGCCGATGCCCAGCGCTTCGAGCGCGAGGTGCAGCCCGGCCGTGGCTGAGTTGACGGCCATCGCGTGCAACGGCGCCTCGGCCGGGTTCGGTGCGCCGAGGAAGGCGCTGAAATCTTCCTCGAAACGCCGCGTCTTCGGCCCGGTCGTGATCCAGCCGGACTTCAGCGTGTCGACGACTTCGGCGATCTCGTCGTCGCCGATGTCGGGCAGGGCGAAGGGAATGAACGGCGTTGAGGGCGGGGTCGTCATCGGGGCTTGCCGATCCAGCAGAGGAGGTGGGTGCGCAGCAGCGGCAGCGCGTTCAGCAGCGTGCAGACCCCCGGATGCAGCCGCGCCGCGCGGCGGCTGAGCGGGGGCGCCAGCGTGACTCGCCTTGCGTCGATGCGCGCGCTCGGAAACAAAGCTCGCACCCGCGCCAACGGCACACCGCGCACATCGGGGTTGCGCGGGTTGTTGTAAGTGAAGTCGTACCAGAGCACGGCGCCGCCTGGCCGGACCCAGCGCCACATCGCGTCGGCCAGACGCTGCTGGAACGCGTCATCGAGCAGCGAGCTGAACACCGTCGACTGGTAGACCAGATCGAAGCTGTCGCCCTCAAACGGCAGCTGGGTGGCATCACCTTCGTGCAGCGCGGTGGCAGCCGGCAACTGGCGGCGCGCGGCCGCTGCACGTTGGGGTAGCAGTTCGTTGCCGACCAGCCGGCTCGCGTCGAAGCCGAGGCTGGCCAGTTCGAGCAGGTTGCTGCCGTTGCCGCAGCCAATTTCGAGCACCCTCAACTGGTCCGGCGGCTGCGCCGCGTGGCGTGACAGCAGGTCCAGCATGACCCGCTGCCGCTGCTGCCGCGCCAGCACCACCTCCGGTCGCAGCGGGCTGTAAAGATCATCCCCAACGCCGCGCACTCCGTGCCGGGCCGCACGCCGGGCATAGCGCTCGGCCACCGCCATCGGTTCGTCGTCGTGCTGGGGCGTCGTGGTCACGGGCAGATTGTCGGCGTGTCAGATCAGCGCGTCAGGCGCGTGGCTGCCGCGCCCGGCGTGCGACGCAACAGCAGCACCGCTACCAGCGCGCGGCCGAAGCCCAGGCCGTAGCCCAGGTGCATGCAGGCGATGGCCGCGGCGATGCCTGCGGTGTCGCGCAGCCGATGCGGCGCGCGCGCGAGCAGGGCGGCGCTGGCAAGCGCGGCCAGCGCGTACACCGCAAGCACACCCACCAGCGTCCCTTGCGCCAGCATCGACCACGGTGCCAGCACGGCCAGCACGGCAAGGCCCCCCACGAAGGCGAACGGCGCCAGGTGGCGAGGCGATGCCGGCAGCCGGTGCTTGCGGATCACCGGCACCTTCCAGTAGCCGTACTGGTGGAACTGACGGAACAGCGCGGCGAACGAGCCGCGCGGCGTGTAGGTCGAGCGGATGGCCGCGCTCTGCCAGACGCTGCCCCCAGCGCGCACGATGCGCAGGTTCAGCTCGTCGTCCTGGTTGCGAACCAGCGACTCGTCGAAGCCGCCGAGCCGCAGCAACTCGTCGCGACGCCAGGCGCCGAGGTAGACCGTGTCCACCGAGCCACTGAAATCGGCGCGCCGCGATGCCGCGCCACCCGAGCCGAGGCGGCTTTGAAACGCCAGCGCAATCGCCGCCTGCGGCCAGCCGTCGCCCACCGGTCGCCACGGCCCGCCGACACAGGTGGCGCCCGTTGCCTTCAAGGCGGCCAGGCATTCGGCGATGTAGTCGGTGGCGTACGCGGTGTGCACATCCATGCGCACGATCACCTCGCCGAGCGCAGCGTCGATCGCGCGGTTCAGTCCACTGGAGACGATGCGCTGCGGGTTGTCGATCAGCTGCAAGCGCGGATCGCCCGCACACAGCGACTGCAGCAGCTCACGCGTGCCGTCGTCACTGCGGCCATCGGCAATCAGCACCTGCAGCGCCCAGCCATCGGGCAGCGTTTGGCGCGCCAGATCCGCGCAGAACGAGGCGATGTGTGCACGCTCGTTGCGGCAGGGCACGATGACGCTGACGGTGTGCATCGGGTCATTCATCGGACAGCGCCTGCCGACGCCGCGCGTGGCGCGCGACGACCTCGTCAAAACAACGCAGCATCGCATCGACGCTGTGCGGCCAACCGTAATGCGCCAGCACCCGCGCCCGCCCGGCCGCACCGAAGCGGCGGCGCAGTTCGGGGTCGGCGATCAGCTGCTGCATGGCCTGCGCCAAAGCCGCCACGTCTTCGCGTGGAACGACCAAGCCGGTCTCGCCCTGCACCACCACCTCAGGCAGGCCACCGACATCGCTGACGACCACCGGCAGACCACAGGCCGAGGCTTCGAGCACCGCGACGCCGAAGCTCTCGCTGTCGAGTCGGCTCGCGGCCACGTAGAGGTCGAAGCGGTTCAACCACTGCGGCACCTCGGTGTGGGACACGGCGCCGACGAAACGCACCTGGGCTGCGATGCCCAGCGTGTGACTCAAGGCCTCGAGTTCGGCGCGCTGAGGGCCGTCCCCGACGATGACCAGTGACAGCGCAGCGTTCGAACCCGCAGCAGAGAGCACCTGCGCAAACGCCCGCAGCAGCAGATCGATGCCGTACTTCGGCGCCAGCGTTTTCACGGTGCCGATGACGATGCCGTCGTGCGCATGTGGCAGCGATGGCGGCTGCGGCGCGAAGCGTTCGGTGTCGATGCCGAACGGGGTCACCGCGACCGGGTCGATGCCGGGCACCAGGCGGCGAACCTGCCGCGCCATCGCCTCGCTGGTCGACGCCACCGCATCGGCCTGTCGCAGGTTGCGGCGCAGCAGCCAGCCTTTGAGCCGGCCCTTGATTCCACTTTCATACGGAAAGTCATAGACGTCGCTGCCCCAGACCGACAGCAACCAAGGCCGGAAGCCGGCTAACGCGGCGGTGGTGCCGTAGCCGCTGGCGTAGTGCGCATTCAGCAGGTCGGGCTGCTCGTCGCGCAGCAATCGCCGCAGCGCAGGCACATTGCGAAAGTAGCCCGCCGATCCGCCGTGCGGCAGGCGAACCACGCGCACCCCCGTGGGCGCGCGCCACGAGGCGCCGTCGTGCTGCGTCGCCAGCACCAATTGAACGCCACGCCCGTGCAGCGCCTCGACCCAGCGCTGGGTGTGGATCACGCTGGCTGGGGCGAGGAGCAGCAGCTTCATCGGACCACGCCCGACCCGCTTCGAGAGGCGGTCATGGATGTACTGCAGTGGGTGCCGGCGCAAAGATGCAGAAGTCGGCGAATGAGCCGGTGCGGTAGTCACCGTGGTACGGGTGCTCGTTCGGCACTGTGCGCCACAGCACCCAGCCGGGTTCGTGGGCCAGCACCCAGTCGGTGTAGCGGCGGTGACGCACGTGCGCGCCGTCGGCCTCATCGGCGGGCCGGTTGCTCGAGTACACCACCACGAAACGGGTGGCTGCAGCGAACAACTGTCGCATGTAAGCCTCGAATGCCGCGTCCTCGACGAGGTGGTAGATCACGTCGAGCGAGAGGCTGCATTCGGCGCGCTCGCCGCGATAGGCGTCGGTGAGCACGAAGCGCCGACCCGGGGTGTCACGGAAGCGCAGCCGGCATCGCGCGATCGCGTCCGGGCTGATGTCGACACCGAGGTAGTCGGGCACGACGAGCAACGACGTCTGGTTGCCATCACCACTGCCGAACTCGATCACAGATTGCACCGCCTGCTCGACGAAAAGCGCATTCAGCACACAGGCCTTGAACTCGGCAAACTTGCCGTACGAGCCCGGGCCCGAGTTGGCGCCCGAGGCATAACGCTGGCGCCAGTATTCGGCGCTGCCGGGAAACGCGGCGCGGCGCCGCAGTGGCGCCAGCCAGGGCTGTCGTCTGAGCCACTGCGTCACGCCTCCCGCCATCGCTCGTCTCCTTTGTCGTGCGGCATCGGCCTGCCCTTCCAGCACCACGCGAGCATCACCACCCCCACCACCTCGGCACCGAGCCAAGCCGCTGCGGCACCGGTCGCGACATCCACAGCGCCAACCACCCACGCCAGCCACAGGCCGCCAGGCACCGCCATCGCACACAGCAGCGCATGCACGCTCGCAAGGCGAAAACGGCCCTGCCCGAACAGCACCGACACGCCGAGGCGGTTCAGCACCAGCAGCGGGCCGGACACCGCCAGCACCATCGCGGCGGGCACTGTCGCGGCATAGCCCGGGCCGAACCACGCGGGCACGACGATGGGCACTGCCGCGAGTGCCACCCCTGCAGCGACGACGCTCAGCCCGAACAGCCGGGCGATGATGCGGGTCGTCGCGTAGAGGCGGCCCTCACCCATCGCGGCGCTGATTCTCGCAAACAGCAGCGGCGCGACGAAGCTGGTCGGCAACGCAAAGGCTTGGTACACATACGCGGCGAGCATGAAGCAGCCGACCTCGGCCACGCTGGCCCCGTGCCAGCGCATCAGGATCAGCGTGATCCAGGCCTGCAGCGCCAGCGTCGCCGTCTGCGCGAAGGCGTGGCCGCTCTCACCGAGCAAGCCGCGCCACGTCGCCGGCGCACCCTGCGACCAGGCCGGCTGCCGACGCAGACGCTGCAGCGTCCAGACCGTCAGCAGCGCGCTCGCCAGCCCCGACGCGGCCAACGCCAATTCGTAGCGCTGCGAAGCCACCGACAGCAGCAACAGCACACCGCACAACAGCGTCAGCGCGGGCGTGACCGAGGTCCAGGCGAACAAGGTCGCGCTGCCACGGCACAGCGCGAACACCCGCAGCAGACCTTGCAGCACCCAGCCGATGCTGCCGACCAGCAGCGCCATTAGCGCCAGCGCGCCACCGAGCCAAGACGGCAGCAGGGCGGCTCCGCTCGCGGCCAGCAACAGGCAGCCGAGCCCAGCGATCGTCAGCAGCACCGCGGCATAGCGCAGATTCAGGCGTTGCAGCGATGCGGGGCTGATGCCGTGCTGGTTGATCGCACAGACCATCGCCTGCGGCAGCCCGAAGAGCGCTAGGGCGAGCACCAGATCGGCGGTCGTGCGCAGCAGTCCATAACGCCCCTGCGCCTCGGGGCCTTGCCACAAGGCGATCGCCACCCCCGTGGCGAACGTCGCCGCCGCGCCCAGCCCCTGGATCGCGACAGCGCCAAGCAGGTCCCGTGGAATCAACATCAGGCCGTCGGCTGCCGAGCCTTGCCGGCGTGCGTCGCGACGAGGAAGTAGCCCAGCGGAAACCGCAACCCGGTGCGCACGGCGACACGCTGACCCCAGCGGCTGCGATCGAGCAGCGCGACCAGGCCCTGGGTGGCCGACGCCAGCGCGTTGCCGATGGCCGGCAGGTGCGCCAGGTGCTTGGCCAGCAGATCGGCCAGCACATGCAGGCTGCCGCCGATAGTCAGCAGCAGCGGCACGTCCAGCCCGGCCTGCCGCGCAAAACGCCGCAGCGCATATTCGGTGTAGCGGCCGTAGTCGTGTGGCGCTTCATGGATGCCGTACAGGAACGGCGTGTTCAGCAACAGGCACCCGCCCGGGGCCAGCAAGCGGGCCATTTCCAGCCACAGTGCTTCGGGCGTCGGCACGTGCTCCAGCACATCGGACAGGATGATCGTGTCGAAGCTCGCATCGGCATAGGGCAGCGGCTGCGACAGGTCGGCTTCCAGATCGAGGTGGCTGTCTCGATCTGGAAGGGCATGCACCGACTGCGGCCAGTCCACGCAGGTGACCTCATCGACCAGGCGGCGGTAGCGGCCATACAAGGGCGCCTTGCCGCAGCCCAGGTCGATCAGCCGACCGCGGGCGTAGCGGGGCAGGTGTTGGTCGTAAAGCGCCGCGATGCGGTCGGTGATCAGCCGCGAGCCGACACCGACTTCAGCGGTACTGCGCGAGGCAACCAAGCGGCCTCTGCGCTGCACATACTTGCTTTCGATCCAGCGGTCGGCATGGCGCATGAGGACGAACGTGGCGGATCGGTGTGTCGCTCAGGCCACCATTTCCACCGCCAGAGCACACACCCCGTCGCGCAGCACGTAGCGTTCGTCGGTTGCTGGGCAGGTGGCGATGCCGTCACCCTTCAGCGGCAGCGACAGGGGCTCGCCGTGTCGGCTCATCCAGCCGATCTGGCGGGCGGGCACGCCGACCACCAGCGCGTAGTCGGGCACGTTGCGGCTGACCACCGCACCGGCGCCGACGAAGGCATGGCGGCCGATGGTGGTGCCGCACACCACGGTGCAGTTGGCTCCCAACGTGGCGCCTTGGCGGATCAGCGTCTTGCACAGATTGCTGTCGCGGGTCACCGCAGCGCGCGGGTTGAACACATTGGTGAACACCACGCTCGGGCCGCAGAACACATCATCTTCCAGCGTCACCGCGTCATACACCGACACGTTGTTCTGAATGTTGACGTTGCGCCCGATGCTGACTTCGTTGCCGATGTAGACGCCCTGGCCCAGCACGCAGTCGGCGTCGATGCGGGCACCCGCACACACATGCGCAAAGTGCGACACCCGCGTCCCAGTGCCCAGATGTGCACCGGGGTCGATCACCGCGGTGGGGTGGATCAGGCTCATCGGCTGGATTGCCGACCGCAGCGGTGCGGCTTGCCAGTGGTGACGAAGCTACCGGTCATTGAGCGGCGGGCGCATGAGTGTGATGGTGCATGCACACCATTTTAGGGGTCAGCACCGCCCCGGTGGGTAAAAAACACCCCCACCTAAAATCAACCATCTCACCGAATGCGCCCTCATGACCACAGACCACGCCCCTTCCGCACCGCCCTTGCCCACTCTCACCCCCACAGGCCCTGGCACGGACGAGAACCAGCTGGTCACCGAACGCCGCGAGAAGCTGGCCGCGATCCGCGCGTCATCGAAAGCCGGCGGAGGCGTCGCCTTTCCGAACGATTTCAAGCCTGCGCACCGCGCGGCAGAGCTCGTCGAGACCCACGGCCAGCGCAGCAACGAGGAACTCGAAGCGCTGAACCTCACCGTCAGCGTCGCCGGGCGCCTGATGTTGAAGCGGGTGATGGGCAAGGCCAGCTTCGCCACGCTGCAGGACGGATCACTCGGTTCAACCGGCGGACGCATCCAGCTGTTCGTCACCAAGGACACACTGGGCGAGTCCTCCTACGAGTCGTTCAAGCACCTCGACCTGGGCGACATCCTCGGCGCGGAAGGCCTGCTGTTCAAGACCAACAAAGGCGAGCTGTCGGTGCGCGTGACCACGCTGCGCCTGCTGACCAAGAGCCTGCGCCCGCTGCCCGACAAGTTCCACGGCATGAGCGACCAGGAACAGAAATACCGCCAGCGCTATGTCGACCTGATCACCGATGCTGACGCCCGCGCCCGGTTCACGGCCCGCAGCAAGGCGCTGAGCTCGATCCGCCAGTTCATGGTCGACCACGGCTTCATGGAAGTCGAGACGCCGATGCTGCACCCGATCCCGGGTGGCGCGAACGCCAAGCCCTTCGTCACCCACCACAACGCGCTCGACCAGCAGATGTTCCTGCGCATCGCGCCCGAGCTGTACCTGAAGCGCTTGATCGTCGGCGGCTTCGAGCGGGTGTTCGAGATCAACCGCAGCTTCCGCAACGAAGGCATCAGCGTGCGGCACAACCCCGAATTCACGATGATGGAGTTCTACGCCGCCTACTGGAACCACCATGACCTGATGGACTACACCGAGCAGGTGCTGCGCCACGCGGCGCGCGGCGCCACCGGCTCCGCCACGCTCAGCTACGGCGGCAAGACGGTCGACCTCGAAGCGCCGTTCACCCGCCTGACAGTGCGCGATTCACTGGTCGCCTATGCCGGCCTGAGCGCCACCGAAGCAGGTGATGTGCAGGTGCTGCATGCGAAGCTGAAGTCCCTCGGCGAGGAACCACCGGCGCACTGGAAGCTGCCCGAGCTGCAGTTCGGCCTGTTCGAGGCGGTGGTCGAGGAACAGTTGTGGAACCCGACCTTCATCATCGACTACCCGGTTGAAGTCAGCCCGCTGGCCCGCGCTTCGGACACCGACCCGTCGATCACCGAACGGTTCGAGCTGTTCATCACCGGCCGCGAATACGCCAACGGGTTTTCCGAGCTGAACGACGCCGAAGACCAAGCCGCGCGCTTCCAGGCCCAGGCCGCCAACAAGGACGCCGGCGACGAGGAAGCGATGTACTACGACGCCGACTTCATCCGCGCCCTGGAAATCGGCATGCCACCGACCGGCGGTTGCGGCATCGGCATTGACCGGCTGATGATGTTGATCACCGACAGCCCGAGCATCCGCGATGTGATCCTGTTTCCGTCGCTGCGCAAGGAAGGCTGAGTACAGGAGCGTTTAGGCTCAAACCATCCAGTTCTCGACCCTGAGCCCCTTGACCCGCGCAAAGTCCTTGGTGTTGTTCGTCACGACGATGGCACCCAGGCTGCGCGCATGCGCGGCAATCAGCAGGTCATTGGCGCCAATCAGAGCCCCCTTTTTCTTCAATTCGGCGCGAATCTCAGCGTAGTGCTGGGCTGCATTCGCAGGCCAGTCCAGGATCGCCAGGTGGACGGCCAGCGCGTCGACAGCCGCTTGATTCGCCTTCTTCTTCGACGACACCTGCACGCCGTACAGCAACTCGGCATATGTCACCACCGACATCACCTGCAGCGCCACCGGGACGGCCTGAATTCTTTGCAGCAAGACCTCGGAGCTGCGCCTGAGCAAAAACGCGCAGGTGTCCGTGTCCAGCATGTAGAGGTCACTCACAGCACACCGCGCTCCTGCAGCGGCAGGTCGTCGATGCCGACCATGAAGTCGTCGCTCGCCCGCACCTTCGACGCGAGAAAAGCACTCCAGTCACTGGGGCGCGGCGACAGGATCACCTCGTCGCCCTGCTTGCGGATGAACACCTGCTTCATGCCTTCCGGGAAGCGGTACTCGAGCGGAATCGTGACCACTTGAGCCCGGTTGTTCTTGCCGACTCGCGCGACGCGCTGATCCATCATTTCTCCCCGCTGCCAAATGTCAGAGTATATGGCAACATGATAGATGCCAAGGCATCTATCTGTGCTTGAACACCGGCTTGCGCTTGTTGACGAAGGCGTCCATGCCTTCCTTCTGGTCTTCGGTCGCGAACAGTGAATGGAACATCCGGCGCTCGTGGCTGACGCCGTCGGCCAGCGTGCCTTCGAAGGCGCGGTTGACGCATTCCTTGGCCATCATCACGCTCGGGCCGCTGAGCTCGCAGATGCTTTGCGCCGCGGCCAGCGCGACCGCCATCAGCTCCGCCGGCGGCACCACGCGCGACACCAGGCCGGCCCGCTCGGCTTCGACCGCGTCCATCATCCGGCCGGTCAGCACCAGGTCCATCGCCTTGGCCTTGCCCACCGCACGCGGCAGGCGCTGCGTGCCGCCCGCGCCGGGGATGATGCCCAGCTTGATCTCGGGCTGACCGAACTTCGCGGTGTCGGCTGCGATGATGACGTCGCACATCATCGCCAGCTCGCAGCCGCCGCCCAGCGCAAAGCCCGCCACTGCGGCGATCACTGGCTTGCGGATGGCGCGGATCGCCTCCCAGTTGCGGGTGATGAAGTCGCCTTTGTAGGCCTGCATGTAGGTCAGCGTCGCCATCGCGCCGATGTCGGCGCCGGCCGCAAAGGCCTTCTCGCTGCCGGTGATGACGATGCAGCCTATGCCCTCGTCGGCATCGAAGGCCTGCAGCGCAGTACCCAGCTCGCTCATCAGGCCATCGTTCAGCGCATTGAGCTGCTTGGGCCGGTTCAGCGTGATCAGCCCGGTCTTCAGTGGGCCATCGCCCACGGTGTCGGTGAGGATGAATTCGGGGGGCATGGCGGTACTCCGTGGGTGGGTGGCTGGTACGGAACGGTCGCTAGATCACTGGGTGAGTTGAGGCCGTTGTTTGATCATCAGGTCGATGTAGGTCTCGGCATCTTGCTGGATGCGGATGCGAATCGGCAGGTATTTCAGGCTGGGTGCGAACCAGACGGTGGCCGACAGTTCGTCGCCCTTGCGTGACTCGCGACGCGGGTGCAGCGGCACCGCGTCGATGGGGCCGAACGGGGTGGTCACCGACTCGGACTCGCGGATGTCGTATGTCCACAGGCTCATGCGGCGCGGCAACGCCAGTGGCAGCTCGATCGTGCCGCCGGGCTTGAGCAATTCGGGGTGGCGCGTGAACAGGTAAGTGAGCTGCACGAACTGGCTGGCCGTGTCCTGCACGCCGGGCACGCGTTCGACGCGCTGGCCCTTGTTCAGCACCACGGCATCTGGCTCCAGTGTGACGCTGGCGCGCTTGCGGTCCTTGAACGCTGCCTTGCTTTCCTCGTCATAGCGCTCGGGCACCAGACCAGCATCGGTCAACCGCCCATCGCTGCTCATGCGGCGCGAGTACAGCGGTGCAAAGCTGGCACCGATGATCATGTCGAGGTGCACCTGGTAGCGCTCGCCCATGCGCACCCAATCGACCTGTGCACTGCCATGCACCTCGCCACGGTAGTTGCCGGTCAGCTCGTAGCTGATGCGGGTCGACGGCGGCCAGCCGAAGGTGTCGGCACCGTTCTCTGGTGTGGATGCGGGTGCGGATGCTGGCGCTGCCACCGCGAGGGCCTCAACGGGGGGCGTCGCTGCCGCCGGTTCGGGCGTGCTGGCGGGTGCCTCCGATGCCACGACGGCCAGCACGGTCTCGGGCGCAGCCACCGGCTCAGGGTCAGGTGCCGACACGACAACCTCAGCAGGCAAAACCGCCGAGGCCGCCACCGCGGGGGCCGACGCCGCTTCAGTCACTGGCGCTGCCTGTCGTGGCGGACGGGGG
>JAKFUQ010000197.1 GCA_021732645.1 Rhizobacter sp.
ACCTGTTCGTCACCAACACGAAGATATTGAAAGAAGGCATCGACAAGCGCATTGCCAACTCGATCCTGATCAAGATCAACCAGATCGGCACGCTGACCGAAACCTTCGCCGCCATCGAGATGGCCAAGCGCGCGAACTACACCGCGGTCATCAGCCACCGCTCGGGCGAGACGGAAGACTCGACGATTGCCGACATCGCGGTGGGCACCAACGCAGGCCAGATCAAGACCGGCTCGATGAGCCGCAGCGACCGCATCGCCAAGTACAACCAGCTGCTGCGCATCGAGGAAGACCTGGGCGACGTCGCCACCTACCCCGGCCGCAGCGCTTTCTACAACCTGCGCTGACGCGGCGCGGCGCCTTCAGCAACGCACCGCATCGAGCGACTCACCGTGCGCTTCATCCGACTCGCTCTGATCACGCTGCTGGTGCTGGTGCATGGGCAGCTGTGGCTGGGGGACTCCGGGTTGCCGCGGGTGATGGGGTTGCAGGGGCAACTCGACGCCCAGTTGGCCGCCAATGGCCTCGCCCGGCAGCGCAACGAGCAGCTCGCCGCCGAGGTCGTCGACCTGAAAGAAGGCCTGGAGATGGTCGAAGAAAAAGCCCGCTACGACCTCGGCATGGTCAAGCCCGACGAGATCCTGGTGCAGTGGAGCGTGCTGGCGAGGTAGTCTCGACCTTGCGAAGGATTGCAGACAGACGTCCGTTCTACGCTGTCGCGTCAAAAACCGGGGCGGCTCGATGCGGCTGCCTGGCTACTTGATGCGTTGATAAACAGAAACATCGTTTTCGCCGACTTCGCGAACAGTGATTCGATTTTTCGACGCCTTCAAAACCACCAGGTCGACGGAGAAGTTTTCCAACGTCGGATGGGCAATAAAAATAGTGCACTTTTCCAGCTTCCATGTGCCACCGGAGATTTCCGGGCGCTGATGGAGCCATGAATTGAATATTTTTTGATCTCCATCCATCTCGAAAGAAATTTGCTCAAAAAAGCCGGAATTCGACTTCCGCTCCCAAGCGCCCAGCAATGAAGGGGCTGCAACAGGGCACTGCTGGGCAGAGGCAGCCAGTGGGATAAGAACCAGAAGGATGGCAAGGATCGAGTGCATGGCGTTCTGACGTTGGAGCGCACCGGGGCCGCTGCGGCGGTGCATCAACCGTTCCTTGTTTTCGCAGCGTTGACAGACCAGACCTTGAGCTTGCAGTGCTTCGCGGCGTGGACAAAATCTTTGTCGGCACTCAGCAGTACAGCCTCATGTCTTATGCAAAGCTGTGCGATGAGCGCGTCGACCGTACCCAACTGCACGCCTGCCCTGCGGCATGCGTTCCGGAGGTTGGCTGCAGCGATGTGGTCTTCCCGGTCCGGTTGAATCAACCCGAGCGGTGAAAAGCGCTCCACGATCTGCTGGCTCGCCTTCGCCCCGGCGAAGCCTTGAAGTAGCTCCTGCAGGACGAGGCCAGTGGTGACAACGACATCTGCGCCGACAAGAGCGTCCTTCAACGCCTGCACCTCTGGTTCCTCAGCTTCAGTATCGCGTCGCAGCGCGAGCGACCAAACGCTCGTGTCAACAAGCAGCGTCACTTTCGCGAACGCTCCGCCTTGTAGTCATACGACTTGTCCCACTCAAGCTTCCCCATCAGGTCGAGTACGCGCTTCTGCTGGCGCCGTGCGATGAACTCTTGAAGGGCCATGGTCACGGCGGCCTTCTTGGTGCGCTCCCCGCTGACCTCAAGGGCACGGTCGAGCAAATCTGGATCTATAGCGAGGTTGGTTGCCATGTGCGCCTCCTTGTGTGGAAGTCTACACATCAGCGGTGGGTCTGGCAAATGAACTAGGCGAGGGCCAGGCGTGTGAATGTGACGGCTGACGTGCGAGCTCAGGGGCGCGCCGCTTACGACACATCGCCTGGAGCGCATGGCTCAGCCTGCTAATTTGAGCGACGTGTGGCGGCTAGCGAAAGGTAGAAATAGAGCCATACGGTGCCCGGAATGGCGTACCAGTACAGGCCAACCGATACACAAAGCAGCACAAGAGCCGCAGTAACGGCTGCAAGTCCAATAAGCCACCAATTTGCTTTGAGGGATGCCGCTTGCGACAGGAGCGCAGAACGGTATGGAGAAGCAAGGAAGGCCAGGTGTGCGCCTGCCCAAGCGAGAAGGACCACAAGCAGCAGGGGCACTCCCATTAGAGGTATGCCCATCGAGTCTGCCCAATGAGGAAATTCCTGCCTCTCGAACCCCAACAGTAGATCGAAGATATATGCCACCACGGTCAGCAACGGGGATGCGAAAGCGACCGCAAGCAACGCCGCACGTGAATTGGGCGCCTTCAGATTGCGCCAGCCTCTGCGTGAAATGAGCAGCAGGCCGAAAGCCAGGGCGATAAAAGTGCCCCCGTAATCCTGAAGCCGAAACTTCGGGGTGAGCATTTCCTCTCGCAGTTGCCAATACTCGGCACTCTGACCTGCTGACAAGGCCATGTACCGTTCCATGAACAAAGCTCCATCTTTGTATGGGGCAATGGAAGAAGAAAAACCAAGAAGTCCTATGCCGATGACCATCAGGATGGTTGCGAGCTTCATGACGCACCTATGCGCTGATAACGAACGAAAATCGCAGCGCAAGCGCCTTCACGCTTCGTCAGCAACATGGCCCATGTGACCCTCAATTGATCGCCGCCGACCCTGGCGCCTGCTGCGGCGTTGGCGTGAACAACTCGCCGACATCGACGGCATCGAAGTGATACTTGATGCCGCAGAAGTCGCAGCCGATCTCGGCGCGGCCTTGCTCGACGACGATGTCGTCGACCTCCGGTCGGCCCAGGCTGATCAGCATGCGCCCCACCCGCTCGCGCGAACAACTGCACGCGAAGCGCGGGCCGTTGTCGCCGGTCTGCGGCGGGAAGCGGTGCAGAGGTTCTTCCCAGAACAAGCGGCGCAGCAGGGTGTCGGCGTCGAGCGTCAGCAGTTCGTCGCGCGTCAGCGTCGCGGCCAGCATCGCCAGGCGCTTGTAGTCCTCGTTGCGGCCGATCTCGTCCTCGTTGCGCTGACCGAGATTGCCTGCGCCTTCGACCGGCACGCGCTGGATCAGCAGGCCGGCGGCGGTGTCGTCGTTGGCCGCCAGGATCAGGCAGGTGTCGAGCTGTTCAGACTGCAGCATGTAGTGCTCCAGCACCTCGCTGATTTTTTGCAAGGGTTCGCGCTGGTCGCCGTGCAGCGAGACCACACCTTGGTAAGGCGTCTGGCCGGGGAACTTGGTTTTCGGGTCGAGCGTGATCGCGCAGCGGCCCTGGCCGTGCACATTCAGCATCGCTTCGACCTGCGCATGCGGCACCACCTCGCCGACCACCTTGGCGGTGACGCGGAAGGCCAGGTCGTTTTGCACCTCGACCACCGCCAGCTTCACCGGCCCGTCGCCGAACACTTGCAGCACCAGCGCGCCATCGAACTTGATACTGGCCTGCATCAGCACCCCGGCTGCGGCCATCTCGCCCAGCAGCACCCGCACCGGCTCGGGGAAGGCGTCGTTCGACGCGGCGCGGCGCTGCAGCACGTCACGCCAGCTGTCGGTCAGGCGCACCAGCATGCCGCGCACCGGCAGGCCTTCGAAAATGAATTTGTGCAGTTCGCTCATCAGTGGCCGGTCAATCGATGCGAACCAGTTCGGTCCTGAAGCGCTGGGCCTTGGCGACATAGCCCGCAGCGCTGCGCGCCAGGCCTTCGAGTTGCTCGGGCGTCAAGGGGCGCACTGCCTTGGCCGGCGCGCCGAGGATCAGCCAACCGTCCTCGAACTGCCTGCCTTCGGTGACCACGGCCCCGGCGCCGACCAGGCACCGTTTGCCGATGCGCGCCCCGTTGAGCACGATGGCCTGAATGCCGATCAGCGACCCATCGCCCACGGTGCAGCCGTGCAGCATGGCCTGGTGACCGATGGTCACGTCGTCGCCCAGCGTCAGCGGCTGCCCCGCATCGGAATGCAACACCGCGCCGTCCTGGATGTTGGTGCGCGCGCCGATCTGCAGCCGGGTGTTGTCACCCCGCAGCACCGCGCCGAACCAGACGCTGGCGCCCGCGGCCAGTGCCACATCGCCGATCACCTGCGCGCTATCGGCCACCCACGCGGTGTCGGCAACGGCGGGTTGCGCCTCGCCCAAACGGTAAACAGCCACTGCGTTGCTCCTGGTTTCAGGTCGTCCTGGTGTGAAGTCGATAATTCTAGAGATGCACCCCCCTGCCGATGCGCCTGCCGATGCCCCTGCTGCCGCAGCGTCCTTGCGATCACAGGCGCAGGCCATCTGGCTGGAGTCTGACCCGGCCATCAAGGCGCAACAAGCCCGCGCGCTGTGGGCGGATGCGGGCATGCTCCCCTTGCATCCGGCGCAGGCGATAGGTACCGGATTGCCACCCGCGCAAAGCCCCGGTCGCCCGCTGCGGCCGCGCCTGGTGCCACCGAAAGACGTACCGTCGCGCACCCCATTCACCACAGAAGGCCGCGCCGCCTTGCTGCATGCGATCACGCACATCGAACTCAATGCCATCGACCTGGCGCTCGATGCGGTGTGGCGCTTCGATGACATGCCGCCCGCGTTCTATGCCGACTGGCTGCGTGTGGCCAGCGAAGAGGCGCTGCACTTCGGCCTGCTGCGCGCGCACCTGCAAGGCATCGGCTACGACTACGGCGACTTCGATGCGCACGACGGCCTGTGGCTGATGACGCAGCGCACCGCCGGTGATGTGCTGGCCCGCATGGCACTGGTGCCGCGCACGCTGGAAGCGCGCGGGCTCGACGCCACGCCACCGCTGCAGGCCAAGTTCAAGCGCGCTGGCGACGACCGAGCGGTCGAGATCCTGGGCATCATCCTGCGCGACGAGATCGGCCATGTCGCCATCGGAAACCGCTGGTACCGATGGCTGTGCGAGCAACAGGGGCTGGATGCGTTGGCCCACTACGCGGTGCTGGCCGAGCGCTACGGGGCGCCGCGCCTGCGACCGCCATTCAACCTCGAAGCGCGTCGCGCCGCGGGCTTCACTGGCGACGAACTGGCGCTGTTGGCCTGATCGCTCGGGTAAGCCCGTAGGGGCAAGCATCGCCGCTTGCGGTAATGATGTCGCGCATGAACAACGCCGCAGCCGTAAGGAAACCGCCCGTCGCCTAGACTCGCCGCCGAGCATGTTCCAAACCTGAGGTGCGGCTTCCCGCCCCCTCAAGCTCTCCGAACTACCAACGAAGGAAGTATCACCATGAATCGAAATATCTTCTTGGCCGCCCTGGCCACGATGGCTGCCAGCACCGCCATGGCGCAAAGCTCGGTCACCTTGTATGGCCGCGTCAACCCGACGGTTGAGCGGGTCAAGATTGGCAACGAAAAAATCTCCGAAGTGCGCGACAACGGCTCGTTCCTCGGCTTCAAGGGCGTTGAAGATCTGGGCAGCGGCTTGCGCGCCAGCTTCCTGCTTGAAGCGCAGTTCAACCCCGATGACGGCCGCGCCGGCACTGCCAGCAACCAAGGCGGTTCGTTTTTCGGCCGTGAAAGCTGGGTGGCCCTGGGCAGCGAGTCGCTGGGTCGCATCCGCTTCGGCAACGTCCAGTTCTCGGGCCTGTACTACGCCACGGCCGACTACGTCAGCCAGCACAACGGCGATTTCGGCACCTCGGCCGATGCCTTCTTCCTGTACGTGGGCACCACCAAGAACACCATCGCCTACACCAGCCCGTCGTTGGCTGGCCTGACCGTGGAAGCGCAGTTCGGCCTGGGTGAAAAAGCCGACAACGGCGCCGGCAACGACACCACCGACAACACCCGCACGATCGCCTTCAGCTACGACAACGGGCCATTCCACGCCGGTCTCGGCTACGTGCAAGGCTCGCTGACGGGTCAGGGGCGACTGTTCAGCGGGACACCGTTCTCCGGCTTCCCGAACGGTACCGATCCCGATGACCTGAACCCGCTCAACGACTCCGAAACATACGGCGCTCGAATCCTGTACGAGATCACGCCCAGCTTCAACATCGGCGGTTATGTCAACCGCGACGAGCTGGATGACGGCACCACGTCGACCAAGCGCACCAGCTTCCGCATTTCCAGCAAGTACAGCTTCGGTGCCAGCGACTTGCACCTGAACGTGGGCAAGGCAAACCGCTTCAGCGGGTTTTCAGAAACCGCCGCCGAGCAGTACACGGTGGCCTACAACTACAACCTGAGCAAGCGCACCAGCTTCTACGCGTACTACACGCGGATCGAGAACGACGACAACGTGTTCTACGGCCCGGCGTTCAACAACACCACCGCGGGTAACCCGGGCGACGACTTCTCATCGTTCGCGATCGGCATTCGCCACAATTTCTGATCTTTGTTCCTCATGAACAGCGGCCGGTCGCAAGACCGGCCGCTTTTTTCATGCCTGTTTCGATGCGGGTGGCGAACGGTGCAGCACCCGTTGCGGATACGGGATCTCGATGTCGTGGGCACCCAGCACCGCGAGCAGCGCCAGATTCACGTCGGATCGCACATTGCCCTGGCCGTTCTCGGGGTCGAGGATCCAGAAGTTGACGAGCAACTCCATGCCGTCAGCAGCGAACGCCACCAATTGCACTTTCGGTGCCGGATCCGGCAAGACGCGGTCCACCCGTGCCACGGCGGCTTCGATCAGCGGCTGCAGCGCCGCAACGTCGGTGCCATAAGCGACTTGCACCTGCGTGGTGACCAGCACCCGCGGGTCGGCCAGCGACGAGTTTTCCACGCGCTGCGTGATGAGCATTTCGTTGGGCACGATGGCCTCGCGGCCATTCAACGCGCGGATCACCGTGTAGCGGGTGCGGATGTCGGTGATGCGCCCCTCGAAGTTGTCCACCTTCACCATGTCGCCGATGCGCAGTGAGCGCTCGGCCAGGATGACGAAGCCACTGACGTAATTGGCGGCAATTTTTTGCAGACCGAAACCCACGCCCACACCGATCGCACCGCCAAAAACGCTGAGCGCGGTGAGGTCGATGCCGGCCGCCGTGAGCGCGAGCATCAGGCCGATGAAGAGCAGCAGCACCCGCACCGCGTTGGCCGCGATCTTGCGCAGCGACAAATCGCTGCCGGTGCCCGACAACAGCCGTTTCTCGATGGCCGCGGCCACCCACAGCGCAAGCACCATCACCAGCCCGGCGGTGAGCACGCCTTCGACGATGTTGCGCAGCGACACCTCGCCGCTGCCGATCTTCCACTGCACCTCGTCCATCGCCTCGAACAGCAGCGGCAGCACACCAGTCACCCACAGCACCACCGCCAGCCAGGCGACCCAGGAGATGCTGCGCTCGATGACGCGCATCCAGTGCGAATCGGGGTAAGTCACCGACAACACCCGCACGGTGATGCGGATCAACAGCAGCGACAGCAGGATCGGCACCGCCAGCTTGAACACCGCTGCCTTGACGACGCCGGCCAGCAACAGCTTGGCCGCAAAGGCCAGCAACAGCGCGAGCAGCGGGAACAAAACGCCATCGACGATGCGCCGACCGAACCAGATCGGCGCGTCGATCGGCGGCGTGCCACGGAGCAGCCGAACGATCAGCCAAGCGAGCCCCAGGCACAGGGCCAGCACCCCCAGCTCCATCAGCGCGGTGGGTTGCAGCAGGCCTGCGATCAGGTCCTGCATTTCGGTGTTGTCGAAGGTACGGGGCAAAGCTCGGGGCTCCAACAGTTCTAGTTCGGTGACTCGGGAAAACCGGCCAACACCTGCAGGTGCGCTGCCACGCTGCGCCCCAGCGCCTCGGGGTGGTAACCGCCTTCCAGGCACGACACGATGCGGTCTTGCGCATGGCGCGTGGCCACTTCCATCAGGCGGTGGGTGATCCAGGCATAGTCGGCTTCCACCAGGTCGAGCTGAGCGAGCGGGTCGTCGCGGTGCGCATCGAAGCCTGCAGAGATGAACAGCATCTGCGGCGCGAAGGCATGGAGCCGCGGCAACCAGTGCGCATCGATGAGCGCACGCAACTGGGCGCCGTTGGTGTGTGCCGGCACGGGCAGGTTCAGCAGGTTGCTGCCACGGGGCACCTCGCCGCTGTGCGGGTACAGCGGATGCTGGAAGAAGCTGACCATCAGCACCCGCTCGTCGCCCGCGACGATGTCTTCGGTGCCATTGCCGTGGTGCACGTCGAAATCGACGATCGCCACCCGCTGCAAGCCATGTGCAGTCAGCGCGTGATGCGCCGCGATGGCCACGTTGTTGAAGAAGCAAAACCCCATGGCGGTGTCGCGGGTCGCATGGTGACCGGGCGGGCGCACCGCGCAAAAGGCGTTGCGCACCGCGCCCGCCATCACCGCATCGGTGGCCGCAACGGCCGCACCGGCCGCGCGGCAGATCGCGGCCCAGGTGCCGGGGCCAGCCATGGTGTCGCCATCGAGCACGTGCGACCGACCGCTGGCAGCCAGGGGTTGCAAGGTGCTTTGCAGCTGCGCGACATGCGCAGTCTCGTGCGCAAGGGCCACGTGATCCAGATCAACCCACGGCGCCTCGCGCCGCTCAAGCACCGCGGCCAATCCGCTGGCCTGCAGTTGTGCCTCGATCGCTTCCAGCCGCTGCGGGCATTCGGGGTGGCCGCGGGCCATGACATGGGCATGACAGTCCGGATGACTGAAGAAGGCGGTGGACATGCTATTTCCGGTGATGAAGCCGCTGGCGCATCGGTTAACGTGTAGGCGATGAGCGACGTACCGAGCCCCAACCTGTCCGAAGACCTCACACGACTGATCGATCAGATTAGCACGATCATCGTCGGCAAACGGCCGCAGATTCGCGACTGCGTGGCCTGTCTGCTGGCCGGTGGCCACCTGTTGATCGAGGACGTGCCCGGCGTCGGCAAAACGACGCTCGCGCATGCACTGTCGGTGTCGCTGGGGCTGCGCTTTTCGCGGGTGCAGTTCACCGCCGACCTGATGCCCACCGACCTGATCGGTGTCAGCGTGTACGAACGCTCCAAGGAAGCGTTCGTGTTCCACCCCGGCCCGGTGTTCGCCCAGGTGCTGCTGGCCGACGAGATCAACCGCGCCGGGCCGCGCACGCAAAGCGCGCTGCTCGAAGCGATGGAAGAACAGCAGGTCAGCATCGAAGGCGAGACGCGGGCATTGCCTCGGCCGTTCTTCGTCATCGCCACGCAGAACCCGAGCGACCAGCTGGGCACCTACGCGCTGCCAGAGTCGCAGCTCGACCGCTTTCTGATGTGCCTCACGCTGGGCTATCCCGACCGCGCCAGTGAACGCGAACTGCTGGCCGGCCAGGACCGGCGCGATGCCGTGCACCAGCTGCGTCCGGTGATGACGCCCGAGCGGCTCATCGATGCACAGCGTGCGGTGCTGGCGGTGCATGCCTCCGCGGCGCTGCTCGACTACCTGCAGGCCTTGATTGCCGCCACCCGTTCCGGCGCCTGGTTCGTGGAGGGCCTGAGCCCGCGCGCCGGCATCGCGGTGTTGCGCGCGGCGAAGGCGCATGCGCTGCTCGATCGGCGCAGCCATGTGGCACCCGACGACATCCAGGCCATCCTGGTGCAGACCGTGGCGCATCGGCTGGTGCCGGTGGCCAGCGCCGGCCGCGGCCGCGCCGAGCAGGTGCGCGCGATGATTGAAGCGACCGCGCTGCCGTGACTGCGGTGGCAACGACCCGCGGCCCATGGCGGCGCCGGATCGATGCCTGGTGGCAGGCCCGCTCGCCACACACCGACAGCCTGCTGCTCACGCAGCGCAATGTGTACATCCTGCCCACGCGCGGCGGCATGCTGTTCTGCTTCACGCTGGGGGTGTTGCTGATCGCCTCCATCAACTACCAGCTCAACCTGGGCTATGTGCTCACTTTTTTGCTGACCGGCAGCGGCGTGGTGTCGATGCACATGACGCACAACACCCTGCGCGGGCTGACGTTGCACCTGCGCCCTCTCGCGCCGGCATTCGCGGGCGATACCGCGTTGCTCGAAGTCGTGTTGTCCAGCCCCAAAGGCACCCGCTACGGCGTCGGCATGGGTCTGCGCGCCAACGGCGAGGAAGCCAAGTCGCTGTGCTACACCGATGTGCCCGCCGGGGGGCAGGCGCTGCTGCACCTGGGGTTCGTGCCTGCGGTGCGTGGACAGCACCGCCTGCCCACGGTCACTGCCGAAACACGCTTCCCGCTGGGGCTGTTTCGCGCCTGGGCGGTGTGGCGCCCCGCCAGCACGCTGATGGTTTATCCGCAACCGGAGCGCCCTGCCAGCCCGCTGCCACCCGCGCGCAGCGTCGCCGGGGGATCGCAGCGCCTGCGCTCCAGCAGCAGCGGTGAGTTCGAGGGCATACGGCTGTATCGGCGAGGCGACCCCCTCAAAAGCGTGGCCTGGAAACGATCGGCGCAGGCGATGGCCAGCAGCGGTGAACTCATCAGCCGCGACAGCAGCGTGCAAAGCCAACAGCAGCTGTGGCTGGACTGGCAGCAGGTCGGCAGCGGCGATGCCGAGCAGCGGCTGTCGCGCCTGACGGCCTGGCTGCTCGAAGCCGATCGCCGCGAAGCGGCCTGGGGCATGAGCTTGCCCGGCCATGACATTGAATTGGGTCAGGGCGACGCCCATCGGCATCAAGGCCTGCGCGCGCTGGCCTTGTGGAACGCCTGAGTCCCGCATGAACAGCAGCGCTGCCACCCACGCAGTCCCCACGACTCAGCGCGCCCGTTGGCCAGGGTGGTCGCACCTGCCCCGCGATGCGCGCGACACGCTGTTTCTGCTCGCGGTCATCGGTTGGACCTCACTGCCTCACCTGCTGCACCTGCCCGCCTGGTGCGCGGTGCTCACGGTGGGTGTGTTGCTGTGGCGGGCGAGGCTGGCGCTGGCCGGCTCGCCGCTGCCGGGTCGCTCGGTGCTGGTGGTGGTGCTGGTCGCTGCCGCTGGGCTCACCTACTGGTCGTTCGGCTCGCTGCTGGGCAAAGAACCCGGCGTGACCATGGCGGTCGCGCTGATGGCATTGAAGACCCTGGAGCTGCGTGCCCGGCGCGATGCCTTCGTGGTGTTCTTCCTCGGTTTCTTTTTGATCTTGACGCACTTCTTGTACTCGCAGGGTCTGGGCGTCGCCGCCATGATGTTGCTGTCGATCTGGGGCTTGCTGACCTCGCTGGTGCTGGCTCACATGCCGGCCGGTGCGCCGAGCTTGCGAACCGCCGCCACCCTGGCCGGCAAGACCGCGGCCCTGGGCACCCCGCTGATGGTGCTGTTGTTCTTGCTGTTCCCGCGTGTCGGGCCGCTGTGGGGGGTGCCGCAAGACGGGTTTGCAGGCACCGGGTTGTCCAACTCGATGAGCATGGGCACGGTGGCCGCGTTGGCGCAAGACGACAGCGTGGCGCTGCGCATACGCTTCGAAGGCCCGCCACCGCAACCGCAGGACACCTATTTCCGAGGCCCCGTGTTGAGCCATTTCGACGGGCGCGAATGGACCCCGCTCAAGTCCACCTTTCCCGAGGCGCTGATGCCACGCGCCGAGCTGCGGGTGCAGGGCACCCCCATCTACTACGAGATGACGCTGGAGCCCACGAAGTTGGTCGTGGCCCCCCTGCTCGAAGCCAGCCCGCAAGCACCGCAGGTCGAGAACCTGCGGTTCACCCAGACCGACGACCTGCAGTGGGTCTCCGAGCGGCCGCTGTTCGAGCGGCTGCGCTTTCGGGGCGCGGCCTACCCCCAGTTCCAGCACGGGCCGCGGCAGCCCCTGATCGGCCTGCAGGACTACCTCGATCTGCCCCCCGGCTACAACCCCCGCACGCTGGCCTGGGCGGTGGCGCTGCGACAGCAGCGGGCTTACGCACAGGCAGATGGCGCCACGCTGGCCGCCGTGCTCATGGAGCGCATACGCAGCGGTGGCTATGGCTACACGCTGACACCGGGGCTGTATGGCGAGGCCGACCCGCGCACGGCCATCGACGAGTTCTGGCTCGATCGCAAACTGGGCTTTTGCGAACACTATGCCGCCGCCTTCGTGGTGTTGATGCGCGCCCTCGACGTGCCAGCGCGGGTGGTCACCGGCTACCAGGGACTGGATCCGAACCCGGTCGATGGCTACCGCATCGTGCGGCAAAGCTACGCACATGCCTGGGCTGAGTACTGGCAGGCCGGCATCGGCTGGGTGCGCGCCGACCCCACAGCGGCGGTCGCACCCGACCGCGTGCTGCGCAGCCGCCAGTTGCTCGCGCAACCCGGCCTCGTCGCCGGTGCCCTCGACAACTTCAACCCGCAGTTGCTGGCCACCCTGCGCAACGGCTGGGAAGCGCTGAACAACCGCTGGAATCAGTGGGTGCTGAGCTACTCGCGCGGATCGCAATTCGACCTGCTGCGACAGCTGGGCTTCGATGCGCCGAGCTGGGAAGACCTGGCGCTGCTGCTGGGCGGCGCCTTCGCTGCCCTGTCGCTCGCCGCGCTGGGCTGGGCCTGGTGGAGCCGCCACCACATCGACCCGTGGGTTCGGCAGATGCAGCGGCTGCGCGCGGCCCTGCAGCGCCTGGGCATCAACGCAGCAGGACATGAAGCGCCCCGCACGCTGGCGCAGCGCGTGCGCGCGCGGTTCGGCGTGCAAGGTGAATCGCTCGCCACACTGCTGGAGCGGCTCGACGCGCAGCGCTACGGCCCCCGCGCCGCGGCACGACCCGATCCTGCGTTGACCCGGCACTTCCAGGCGCAGGCCAAACGCCTGATGCGAGGAGCTCAGACGATGAGCCTGGCGCTGATCGTCGTGGCCGCATCGCCCGATGATGCGGCGGCGGTGGACGCCGCCCCCGCACCCGCCGCCGCAAGTGCGGCAACGGAGGCCAAAGCGACCGCAGCGAAGCCAATCAAGCACGTCAAGCGACGCGCACCCCCCGCTCGCAAGGTCGTTGTGCGCTCGGACAGCGACCCCGACATCGTGACCTACGGCCGGCGCGACGATCTGATGGCCTTCGGCGCCGAGGTGGCGGCGCGCCAGGGCCTGGAGGTGGGCGCGGTGCAGGCGACGCTGGCGCAAGCGCGCTTGGTGCCCAGCATCCTCAAGGCGGTGATGCCACCCCCGGCAGGCACGGCGAAGAACTGGGCGGTCTACCGCGCACGCTTCGTCGAGCCCAAGCGCATTGCCGCCGGTGTGGCGTTCTGGCAAGCGAACGAAGCGTGGTTGACGCAGGCCGAGCAGCGCTACGGCGTGCCACCGGAGATCGTCGTCGGCATCGTCGGCGTCGAGACGCTGTACGGCCAGCACATGGGCCGCCACCGTGTCGTCGATGCCTTGGTGACTCTGGGCTTCGATTTCCCCCAGGGGCGCACGGACCGCAGCGCCTTCTTTCGCGACGAACTGGAACAGCTGCTGGTGCTCAGCCACCGCGAAGGCATGGACCCGCTGGCCCTCATGGGCAGCTATGCCGGTGCGCTGGGCATGCCGCAGTTCATGCCCAGCAGCGTCAACCACTACGCGGTCGATTTCGATGCCGATGGCCACACGGATCTACATGGCAGCGCCGCCGATGTGATCGGCAGCGTGGCGCACTACCTGGCCGAATTCGGCTGGCAGCGCGCGCTGCCCACACACTTCGAGGTCGCCGCGCCCACCGACAGCCGCGACCGCGCATTGCTGCTGGGCCCCGACATCCTGCCCAGCTTCACCGCCCAGCAGTTCATCGACCGGGGTGCGGTGTTCGGTGCACCGGCACCGCCGCTCACCGCAGGCGACGGCAGCGACAGCACCCAGAAGCTGGCACTGGTCGAGTTGCGGAACGGCCCCGATGCGCCCAGCTACGTGGCCGGGACCGCCAACTTCTACGCCATCACCCGCTACAACTGGTCGAGCTACTACGCCATGGCAGTGATCGAGCTGGGGCAGGCGGTCAGTCAAGCACGCTCGGGGCCATGAACTTGTGTGGTCTGACGACGCCTTGCCGCATCACGCCGCTGCTACCATCGCCGCCGTGAAACGCGCCGTGCTCATCGTTCTGCTTTTATTGCTGCCGCTGCAGTCGGTGTGGGCAGGTGCTGCCGCGTATTGCGAGCACCACGCGAATACGCACCAACCGCATTTCGGGCACCACGACGCCCATCACCATGCAACGGCTGGTGATGCCCCAAGCGATGGCGATGGTGCCAGCACTGCGGTCGACGCCGATGCGAGTCACTGCCACGGCACCTGCTCGGCCCTGCTCTCGGTGCACTTGATCCTGCCGACGTTCTCCGCCACGCAGCCCGCCACGGGCTGCGCCGACCCCGGGTGTCTGGCCCCGGCCCAGTCACGGCCCGAACGCCCTCAGTGGACGCTCCACGCCTGATTCGGCGTGGCCTCACCTTGATTCGGATCTTCCGAAGCGCAGCGAACTGACGCCGCGTCGAATCTTCGTTCTGTCTCGCAGGCATCCGCCTGCGTGTCCACAGCCAGGAGATCTCGATGCCCCACCCCGCCACACGACTGGCGTCACGCGCCCTGATTCGATTCGGATCGGCGCCTGCACTCGCCCCGGTACTCGCACCCGCCCTCGCCCTCGCAATCGGTCTGGGTGTCACGTCCGTCTCGCTGGCGCAAAGCCCAGCGGGTGACACGTCATCGCCACCCGTTGCCAGCAACCCATCCCCGCTGACCCTGCCGCAGGCACTCGCGCTGGCGATGGCCTCGAACCCCGAGTTGGCGGTGCAGGCGCGCGAGCTGCAAGCCGCGCAAGGGCCGGTGGTGCAAGCCGGTGCACGCCCGAATCCAGAGCTGGTCACGTTGCTGGAGGACACCCGCCGCGCCACGCGCACCACCACCTTTCAGATCAACCAGCCGCTGGAGCTGGGCAACAAACGCGCCGCGCGCATCGGCGCCGCCGAGGTTGGGCGCGACATCGCCGCGGCCGAGCTGGCAGCCCGACGGGCGGATGTTCGCGCTGCGGTGACCGCCACGTTCTGCGACGTGTGGTTGGCCCAGGAACATCTGGCGCTGGCCCAGGCGTCGGTCGGCCTGGCGCAGCGTGCCAGCGATGGGGCCACCCGGCGGGTGCAGGCCGGCAAGATTTCGCCAGTCGAGCAAACCAAGGCCCGCATCGCGCTGGCCAGCGCCCAGCTCGATGCAGCACAGGCCGAGGCTGCATTGACCCTGACTCGCCAACGCTTGTCAGCCACCTGGGGCAGCGCCACGCCCACTTTCGGGATGGTGGCGCCGTTGGGTGGCGACTTCGATCGGCCCACCGTGTGGACGCCGGAGTCGATGCCGGAAGTGATGCCCGAAGTGATGGCCCGACGCCTCGAGGTGTCGCCGGTGCTGAACCGCGCGCGCATCGAAGTGCAGCGGCGCCAGGCGATCAGCGAACTGGCGCGTGCCCAGCGCACGCCAGACGTGACGGTCAGCCTGGGGGTCAAGCGCGACGAACAGCTGGGCCGCCACCAGGCAGTCATCGGCATGTCGTTGCCGTTGCCGGTGTTCGACCGCAACGAAGGGAACCTGCTGGAGGCGCTTCGACGCGAAGACAAGGCACGCGACGAACTGCGCGCCGCCGACATCGCGCTGCGCACATCGGTGACGCAGGGTGTCGGCCGACTGGCGGCATCGAGTGCCGCGGTACAGATGATTCGCGACCAGATCCTGCCCGGCGCACAAAGCGCCTACGAAGCGGCCAGCCGAGGCTTCGAGTTGGGCAAGTTCAATTTTCTCGACGTGCTCGACGCGCAGCGCACGCTGTTCCAGGCGCAATCTGAGTACCTGCGCGCACGCGGCGACGCGCTGCGTGCGCGCAGGTACTCAGATTGCGCCTGGAACAGCGTG
>JAKFUQ010000303.1 GCA_021732645.1 Rhizobacter sp.
ACAACGCTTCTTGCATTCCGTCCGCTCCGCGCATCGCGTTCACTCCGTGATCAATCCCAACACGGTATCCACAACGACCGCCCGCCACACGACGTTTACTCGTGAGCGAAATTCAACAGCCTGCTAATCATCCGGTGACGATCATTTCGTGCCCGGAAGACATCGAAGACGACTTCGACATTCCGCTGGCACAGCTGCAGCGCTGATCGGGCAGGCCTCAGGCTGGCGGAGCCCAAGAAAAAGGCCTTGTGTGACAAGGCCTTGAAAGTCGTTGGTGGAGAGGAGGAGGATCGAAAACGACTCTCCAGGCCTCTTGCCTCCTCACTATTGTAGTTTGGGGGTAGGGCGGTTCCTGCGAAAGTTACTGCATCAGCATGATGCTGTCCGATCGTCCGCGCCAATCGCGCAAACTTACTTCTGCACCTGAACTTCGAGTGCAAAGCCAAGTGTTTGTCGTGCTTTCATATTTTGTTTGCCTGGCGCGAGGAACCCCACAGAAAACCCCACAGATCGAACATGCTGGGTCTCACAGAGTGTTCTTGTCGGCAGTGCATGCAGCTCCAGAACTGTAGCTTGTGATCGCCCGTTGCGGAGGGCTGTTCGTTGGTGGCGTAACGGCGGCCGACGTGGTGCTGGTGCCATGGCACGGAACAGCGACTAGTGTGCTACCGCTGTACCGCCGCGAGTGCGCGACAAGTTGCTTCGACCAGAGGCGGCCAGCGCACCCTTATCGCGGTGCAAGACTGGTATCGAAATTCGCCGAGTGGACAGGCCTTTCCACGCGCTCAGGACCGATCAGCGAATCACGGCCGAATCGATCGAGACTCGGCCGCGCCGCAACGACGCCCAGCGCACCCAACAGCCCGGCGAGTGGGTCCAGGATGAACGCCACCATTTGCAGGATCAAAATGCGCTGCCGCAACCCTCAGCTGTACAACACCCCGGCCTTGCGCACGCAGGCCGTGCCGGCAGCAGCCCAGCGGCGGCGAGCCCCGGACTCGGCGGGCACCCCACCGATGAAGCGCGCATGGTTGTAGTACCGCACCGCCATTACCGATGACACCAGCGAGACGATCGGCAAGGCGATCATGGTCAATTCCATCGCGAGCCGGGGTGTGAAGTTCGACCAACTTGAAGCGCCGTGTCCGAAGGAGGCATGCAGAGACGGAGCCGCGAGCGTCAGCGTCCCCGTCAACCCTAGGACAGCGGTGGACGCGGTCATCGTGGCTGACATCAGGGAATAGCGCAGGGTCTGTACCGCGAGGATCTCCGACTCCGTCTCGGGCGAAACCGCTGCGAACCAGTCTTCGCGCAGCCTGGCGCGGGCCGTGCGGGCCAGACGCTCGGGCTGTCGGTGTTGAGCGAATGCCAACGCGACTTCGTAACCCAGCACGATGACCAAGGTTGCCGTGGCGATGCCCCATGTGATCACGGTCTCCATCATGTTCTCAAGGGGCCATGGCCGCGCGTTGCGTCCGAGGGTGACTTCACTTTTTGCGAGGGCATTCAAGTCCTTCAGACATTCCCGTACTGCGCCGCAACCTGCGTCGCGCAACATTCACCTTCGCCGATGCAGCGTCTCGCAGGACAGATGCCTGGGATCAGCTCCGGCCCAACCGTTCGAATGCGAGCACGCAGACCGCTAACCAAAGCAGTCCTGAAATTGAGCCCGCCACGACATCGCTCGCCCAATGGACCTGAAGGATCACCCTGCTGACTGCAACGGTGAACGCAACGGCGACTGCAAACAGCACCACCGGCAAATGCCAGCGACTGGGCATGGTGCGCACCATGATGTAGGCCAGCGCGCCGTAGGCCACGACTGCACCACTGGTGTGCCCGCTCGGAAAACTCCAACCCATTGCGAAGGACGGCACAGTGAGCTGATGAAGGACTTCAGCGTTCGGCCGCGCCCGTTCATACACGTTCTTCAACACCGTGTTGATGCTGCCGTTGCCGACAAGGGCGACGACCCAAAACGCTGCCAGTCCCCGCTGCCGAAGCACCACCAACGCCACGGCGACTAAAAGCCCCAAGGCCGTCAGCGTTGCGGGGTCGCCAAGATGCGTTGCGACACCGAACAGCTGAGTGGTCATCGGGGAGACACTTTCGCCCAACGCTTGTGCTAGCAACGCATCGAAACCTGCCATGGCTTCCTGAGCGCGAGAAGCCTCTGCCATCTCAAGGAAGATCAGCGCCGCAGCGCCAGCAACCGCGAGCGCAGCAACCCAGTGCGCCACCAAAGCTGGCTGTTGCGCACGCGAAGCTTTTGAGATCGCAAGACAGCGCTTGCGCAGTAGCCAGGCCGCTGACACAAACGTCAGCAGTAGCGCCATGCCAGACAGAAACGATGGCACTGCATGGGTTCCAATCAGGTCAGCCAGGCGCAGATCGAAAGTCATTGGCGGTCTTGAGGTGCGCTCATGGGCTTGCTGATGTCCGCCGCTTGAACGTCAGAACGCGCCGGAGACAGGCCGCCATCCGACAAGGCGGATGCTTGGTAAGGGGAATCGGATGCATGCATCCGACTGCATGGTCAGCATGGCGACTTAACTGCGCCCCCTACCGCAAAGAGGCCGCCGCCCGCACGAGCCTATCGAGCGCTGACGCAGAGCCTCAGGTCACATGTGCGAAACCCACACTCACCTTCAAGCCACCGAGGCGCTCGGAGCAACCCAGCGTCAGCGTGGTGCCATGCAGCTCCACGATCGACTTCACGATGGCCAGGCCCAAGCCACTGCCGACCACAGTCCCAGGCGCGTCCGAGCCCGCAATCCGGTAGAACCGGTCCAGAACCCGCTCACGGTCATTCTCGGCAATGCCCGGGCCGCTGTCCTCCACCACCAACATCAGCTTGGCACCCGCCAGGCGGACTTCCGCATCGACCGTTCCCCCTGCAGGGCTGTACTTGACCGCGTTGTCAAGCACGTTGCGAATGAGAATGCGCAGAGCCTCGGCATGGCCATGGATGAGTACTTCGTCCGCATGCACCAGGCCGAGGTCGATGCCACGCGCCTGCGCCAGTGGCGCGAGGTCTGCCACCCCCAAACGCACCAAGTCCGCCAGCAGGACGGGCCCGGCCCGCAACGCACCGGCCGTGCTTGGCTGGTGCCGGGCCAGCACCAGTAGCTGTTCAACGAGGCGGGTCGCACGGTCGATCCCGGCGGTCAGGCGGCCCACGGCCACGTCCCGGGCCGCGGCGTCAGCGGCTCGCTGCAATCCCAGGGCCTGCAGCTTCAGCGCCGCCAGTGGTGAACGCAGTTCATGCGCGGCATCGGCCACGAAACTCTGTTGCGCCTCGAAGGCGTGGCGCACACGCCCGAACAACAGGTTGAGTTCATGCACCAACGGCGCAATCTCGTCCGGCAGGCCACTTTCGTTGACCTCGTTCAGGTCGTCGGCCTGACGCCGGGCCAACTGATTCCGCACCCGGGCCACCGGCGCCAGGGAGGTGCCGACCAACCACCACACCAGCAGCATCAGCAACGGCGCCATCACCGCGATGGGCAGCACCGTGCGCAATGCCAGCGTGCCCGCCATCGCCTGGCGCGCTGCCATGTCCTGCGCCACCTGGATGATCTGTGACCGGGACTGCAACGAGAACACTCGCCACGTTGTTCCCCGGAACTTGACGTCCGAGAATCCCGGCAGCGCGCGATCTGGCAATGCCGAGCGAACGGACTGGAACACCCGCACGCCGTTGGCTGTCCAGACCTGCACCACGAAGTCGTGATCTTCCTCGTCATCCTCATCGTGGGTCGCAGACGGAGGGCCCGCGACCGGCAAGCCGGCACGCAGCGACTGCGCCATCTGCTGCATGTGGTAATCGAAGATCTCGTCGGCCTCGGCGCGCGCGGTGCGGTAAGCGATGAAGGCCTGGACCAGCGCGGTCAGCGTGACAGCCACGAGCAGGAGCCAAAGCAGTCGGGCGCGCAGCGAATGAGGTGTTCGCAGGCGGGGTGCGCGCAGACCCATCGGCTTCATTCCTTCGGCACCATGTAGCCCACACCACGCACATTGCGAATCAAGTCCGCGCCCAGCTTCTTGCGCAGACCGTGGATGTACACCTCGACCGCGTTGCTGCTGATCTCGTCCTTCCAGCCGTAGAGCTTTTCCTCGAGTTGCGTGCGCGAAAGCACCAGACCAGGACGCGCCAGCAAGGGCTCAAGAACAGCCCATTCGCGCGCCGACAGCACGACCGGCTGGCCAGCGACCAGGACCTCGCGCGTCACTGGGTTGATGCTGACGCCCCTGTGCTCATAGACCGGCTCTGCACGCCCCGCTGCCCGCCGCGTCAGCGCCCGAATGCGCGCGAGCAGTTCGTCCAGGTCATAAGGCTTGAGCACGTAGTCATCAGCGCCGGCGTCGAGGCCTTCGATGCGCTGCTGGACCGAGTCGCGTGCGGTGGCGATCAGCACCGGAATGCGTTCCTTGCGCGCGCGTAAGGAACGCAGCACCTCCAGGCCGTCGCGCCGGGGCAGACCCAGGTCAAGCAGCACCAGATCGTAGGTCTGCGTGCGCAAGGCGGTGTCGGCCATCTCTCCGTCCTTGACCCAGTCGACCGCATAGCTCTCGGCGCGCAGCAGGTCGAGCACCGACTCCCCGATCATCAGATCGTCTTCAACCAGCAAAAGGCGCATGTCTTCTCCGTCGCGACCTGGGTGGGCGTGGCTTTGCTTCCGGGACTCTTGAAGGTGTTACGCCACACCGGCGAACAGTGCACCGACCCCCGCCGTGGCCGCCATCGCCAGCGCACCCCATGCAACCACGCGGGCCGTTGCCCGTGCCACCGGCGCACCGCCGACTCTGGCGGACATGACCCCCAGAGCAGCCAGAAACAACAAGGACATGCCTGCGACCCCGAACACCATGCTGCGCTCGGGCACGAGCAGCGCCACCCCCAGCGGCAGCGCTGCGCCGACAGCAAATGATGCGGCCGACGCCATGGCGGCCTGCACCGGCTTGGCGCTGACAACCGAAGAGAGCCCGAGTTCGTCGCGCGCATGGGTGCCGAGCGCATCGTGGGCCGTCAGTTGGCGCGCCACATCCGCTGCCATGGCAGGCTCGACACCGCGCGCGACGTAGATCGCAGTCAGTTCCCTCAGTTCGTGATCGGGTGCGTTGGCAAGTTCAAGGCGCTCCTTCGACAGATCGGCCTCTTCGGTGTCGGCTTGCGAGCTGACTGACACGTACTCACCCGCAGCCATGGCCATGGCGCCCGCCACCAAGGCCGCCACTCCCGCAACCAGAACCTGCGTCTTGCCCGTGCTCGCCGCGGCGATACCGACGAGCAGGCTGGCCGTCGAGAAGATGCCGTCATTGGCGCCCAGCACCGCAGCGCGCAGCCAGCCGATGCGTTGGGTGCGGTGGCGTTCGGGGTGGGAACGGTTGGGCATTTGCGGAGGCTCTTCGGTTGGAATCTACCGTTCCTTGCCGGCGACAAGCGCCGGGTCGTCCGTCGCCGCGCAGTATCACCACATGCGACGAAAGACCGTGTCCTTGTCGATCAAGAGATGCTTGAGCGCTGCCAATACGTGCAAGGCAATCATCGCGACCAAAATCCACGCGACGACCGAATGCGCCGTGAACAGCTTTTCTTTCAGCCCTTCGTTCTTCGCCACTCAAGCTGGCAGCGGGATTCCGAAGTAGCTCATCGCCTCGCCGCCGAAGGCTGCGCCTAAATAGCCTGTCAGTGGCATGAGCAACATCAGCACATACAAGAGGCCGTGACTTGCCCGTGCTGCGTTCCGTTGCCAGCCGGGCAACCCGCGCGGCGGCTCTGGCGGCGCCTGATACAAGCGCCAGAGGACCCGCAGTGCGATCAACAGTGTCGCCGTCAGCCCCAGCGAGATGTGCAGAGCGAAGTACCAACCGCTGCCCGGCTGGTCTTCGATGCTCAGCATGTACCACCCCATCCCGATCTGGACGGGAAGCAGCAGCGCCAAAGTCCAATGGAGCAACTTGGCGGGGTAGCCGTAGCGCTCGGCAAATGCCGCCACGGCCTTCTGCGTTGTCATGGTCTCGAGTCCGTGTATGCAATGTCGTTCAGCGGCTGCAGCTAGAAGATGACCCGCAGGCCTGCCCGCAACAACGTCGCCGGTTGCTCGCCACCGGCCTGCGCGCGCGGATAGAAGCTTCGCGACAAACCCAAGTAAGGCGCAACCCGCCGGTTGACTTCGTATCGCACCTGAACCCCGAAATCGGCCTGGTACGGGCCGCGGCGCACGGTCGCGTCCTGGTTGGATGCCGACCACTCCACGTTGGCGTACGGCCGCACGATGAAGCGGTTGGTGACCAGGAAGTCGTTCTCGATCCTGGTGCGGGCGAAGAGCTTGCCATCGTCGCGGATGAAGAGCTTGAGATCGAGGTCGAAAGCATAGGGCGCGAGGCCACGAACGCCCAGAGTGAGGTAGTCACGCCGATCGGGCCGCTCGTCATGCCGCAGGCCGATCTGAGCGTCCCAGAACGGCGCGATGTAGCGTCCGTAAAGCAGTTGCACTTCCGAGGCCGAGGTTCGCCCGCCGCTGCGCTCGCCATCGAACTGGTACCACAGGCGATGGATGTCGCCGCCGACCCAGCCATCCACGCCCAGCGACTGAACCGAGCCGGGGCGGCCACGTAGCTTTCCGATGTCGGCTTCGACTTTCGTGTACGAATAGATCGACTCGTCTTCCATTGCCTGGGCTGATGCGGCAAGCGTGCCCAAAGCCACTGCGGCCAGCCATTGGCGCGCGGGCCATTTGTTCTTTTGCATGTGCATTTTCCGTGTTGCTCAAGCCACCTTCACCAGCCGCATCATTCCCGTCGCGGCGTGGTAGAAAAGGTGACAGTGGAAGGCCCAGGTGCCTTCGTCTTCGTAGGTCGCATCCAGCTCCACGGTTTGCGCCGGTGGCACGATGATGGTGTGCTTGCGCGGCGCATAGCGGCCGTTGCCGTTGACGAGTTCCATGAACACGCCGTGCAGGTGCATCGGATGTTCCATCATCGTTTCGTTGACGAACTTGATGCGCACACGCTGCCCCAGCCCCATCTCGAGTGGCTTGGCCTGCGACATCTTCTGGCCGTTGATCGACCAGAAGTAGCGCGTCATGTCGCCGGTCAAACGCACCAGCAGTTCTTTCTCGGGGGCGCGGTCGTCGGCATTGGGCGTGGCGGCGCGCAATTGCGCGTACTTCAGGCGTCGCAGGCCGTCGGGATCTGGAGCCACCAGGACAGCAGGGTTCTGGCCCATGCCCGGCATGCCTGCGTGAGGGTCGGCCGGAGCCGCCGCCATACCGGGCATCCCGGCCATGCCCTGCTCGGCCAGTGCCGGCGGCGGCATCGCCATACCAGCATGCCCCGGCGTCACCGGCGCAGCAGCCGTCGTGCCCATGTCCATGCCGGGCATGCCGGCCATGTCGGTGCTCGCGCCAGCACCGGTGCCGCTCATGTCCATGCCCGCCATGCCCATGTCAGCCATCGTCCGCACGGGCTTGGGCCCGAGCGGCGGCACCGGCGCGCTCATGCCGAGTTCGGGGGCCAGCGTGCCGCGTGCATAGCCGATGCGGGCAATGGTGGGCACGAAGATCGAATAGGCCTTGGCCTCCTTCGGTTGCACGATGACATCGTAGGTTTCGCCGTTGCCGATCCGGAACTCATCGACCTCGACAGGGCGCACGTTCTGCCCGTCGGCCTGCACCACCGTCATCGGCAGGCCGGGAATGCGCACGTCGAACAGGTTCATCGGCGACGCATTGATGAAACGAAGCCGCACCCGTTCGCCGGGCTTGAACAACGCAGTCCAGTTCTCCTCGGGCTTCTTGCCGTGCATGAGAAAGGTCCACTCGTCGCCACCGTCGCTGTAGTCGGTGGGGTCCATGCGCATCTTCGCCCACTCCATGCGGTCGGCCCAGATGGCGTCACGCGTTTTCGCGTCGGGTGCGCTGCGCAGCTGGGCGAAGAACTGCGGCGTGGTGACGCGCCGGTAGTTGTAGTAGCCGTCCACCTTCTTCAGGTTGGCCAGCACCTGCGGCGGCGGCGTGTCGATCCAGTCCGACAGCACCACGACGTACTCGCGGTCGTACTGGAACGGGTCGGGCTTGGCCGGCTCGATGATGAGCGGTGCGAAGTAACCCGCCGCTTCCTGCAGCGCGGCATGGCTGTGGTACCAGTAGGTGCCCGACTGCCGCAGCTTGAAGCGGTAGGTGAAGGTCTCGCCCGGCTGGATGCCCGGGAAGGTGACACCCGGCACGCCGTCCTGGTCGTTGGGCACCAGCAGGCCGTGCCAGTGGATGCCGGTGATCTCGCGCAGCTTGTTTGTGACGCGAACGACGACCTCGTCACCTTCGCGAAATCGCAAAACCGGGCCCGGCATCGTGCCGTTGATCGTGATGCCCATTGCCGGCTTGCCGGTGATGTTGAGCGGTGTCTCAGCCACCGTCAGGTCATAGGACGTGGCGACAGGTGCTGCGCCCAGTTCGACCGCCCGCACCTGGGCCCAGCCGCGCGGCAGCGCCGCCAGGGCGCCGAGCCCGACCAGCGACTGCAGTGACTTGCGCTTCAGAACATCCATGACTTCGTGACTCCTGGGGTGTTGTTCAATGTCAGCGCCAGCGGATCGGCGGCGCCTTACTTGGCCGCTTCCAGCGCGGTGACGATGATCGCACCGTCAGCCTTCTCGGCCTTGAACCTGACCTTGTCGCCGGCCTTCACCTTGTCGAGCATGGCCAGGTCCTTGACCTTGAAGACCATCGTCATGCCCGGCATGTCGAGGTTCCTGATGTCGCCATGCTTGAGCGTGATCTTTTGGTTGTCCTTGTCGATCTTGCGCACCTCGCCGTCGGTCATCTCGGTGGCGGCTGGCTGCTCCATCTTCATGCCCTCCATCTGCATGCCAGGCATCTTGCTGTGATCCACAGCCTGGGCATGAGCGGTGATGGCAAAAGGCGCAGCGATGAGCGCGGCGGCGATGGCGAGGGACTTGAGGGTCTTCATGTCAGTTTCCTTAGAGTAGGTTGCAGGCTTGAGTTTATGGATTCTTGGGGGGGGCAAGGCCGAGCGCCGGCCGCCAGAAAGTCGTTGCGCGAGTGCGGCACCGGCCAACGTTCAGCGAAACAACGTTTTTGACGCCGCGCCGGATTTGCCCGGTTGAGCAGCGGCGACGTTCACCAATCCTTGCATGCCGGCGTCGTAGTGCCCGGGCTGCAGGCAGGCGAAATCAACCATGCCAGCCTGTGTGAAGCGCCAGACGATTTCACCGGACTGGCCTGCGGCCACACTGACCATGTTGGCGTCGGCATGCTCCATTCCCGGCATCTTCTTCATCATGTCGTAGTGCTTGACCAAGTCTTGCGGTGTGCCGATCACGAGTTCGTGGCGGACAAGTCCCGCATTCTTGACACGCAGAAGCACGGTTTCGCCTTGTTTGACATTGATGGAGGCTGGCGTGTAGCGCATGTTGTCGGTCATTTCGACCTCAACCGTGCGGGTGACCTGCGCAGCCTGGCCGGCTTGGCCCACTGCAGCGTTCCCGTGAACACCGGCGGCGCCAGCCATCGCTGCAGCGCCGATCATGGCCAAAAACAAGGAGGAGGTGCGAAATTTGCGAAGCATGGAAGTCTCCAAGTGATGTGCCGGCCGGGTCGCCGTTGGCGGGACTGCTGTGAGGTCTTCAGCTAGCACGAAACGGAATCTAAGGGGGTGCACTTAGGCAAGACTTAAGGCCCCCGACAACGCCAGCGCTTGCAGCCACATGAACCGCCCCGGGTTTTGAGGAGGCTCCAATCTTTGAGAGGATGGAGCCATGAACAAGTCGAACAAGTTCTCGCCTGAGGTCCGCGAGCGGGCCGTGCGGTTGGTGCAGGAGCACCGCGGGGAATATCCCTCGCTGTGGGCAGCCGTGGAGTCAATTGCTCCGAAGATCGGCTGCGTGCCGCAGACGCTGCTGGAATGGGTCAAGCGTGTCGAGGTCGATACGGGTGTGCGCGAGGGCGTGACCACCGCCGAGACACAGCGCGTCAAGGAATTGGAACGCGAGGTCAAGGAGCTGCGCCGGGCCAACGAGATCTTGAAGCTGGCGAGCGCGTTTTTTGCCCAGGCGGAGCTCGACCGCCGGCTCAAGTGATGAGGGAGTTCATCGACAAGCACCGGGATGTCCACGGGGTCGAGCCGATCTGCAAGGTGCTGCAGATCGCCCCGTCGGGGTATCGAAGGCACGCAGCCCTTCGCCGCCACCCCGAGCAGCGCTGCGCTCGCGTTCGGCGCGACGAGGTGCTGGTGCCAGAGATCGAGCGCATTTGGAACGCCAACCTGCAGGTCTATGGCGCCGACAAGGTGTGGCGGCAACTGCACCGTGAAGGCACAGCCGTGGCGCGCTGCACCGTCGAGCGTTTGATGCGCCGGCACGGCTTGCGAGGCGTGATGCGCGGCAAGGTCGTGCGCACCACGCTCAGCGACAGCAAGGCGGCGTGCCCACTGGATAGAGTCAATTGGCAGTTCCGCGCGGAGCGACCGAACCAGCTTTGGGTGTCCGACTTCACCTACGTCTCGACCTGGCAGGGCTGGCTGTACGTGGCCTTCGTCATCGATGTGTACGCCCGACGAATCGTCGGCTGGCGCGTGAGCAGTTCGATGCGAACGGACTTCGTCCTCGACGCGCTGGAGCAGGCGCTGTACGCAAGGCAGCCCGAGCGCGACAGCAGCCTGGTTCATCACTCCGATCGCGGCTCGCAATACGTCAGCATCCGCTACAGCGAACGGCTCGCCGAGGCGGGCGTCGAACCATCAGTGGGCAGCAAGGGCGACAGCTACGACAACGCGCTGGCCGAGACGATCAATGGGCTCTACAAGGCCGAGCTGATTCATCGCCGGGCGCCGTGGAAGACCAAGGAGTCGGTCGAACTCGCCACGCTGGAATGGGTGGCCTGGTTCAACAACCATCGACTGCTGGCACCCATCGGCTATATCCCGCCCACAGAGGCCGAGGCAAACTACTACCGGCAACTCGCCAATCAAGCCACTACGGTGGTGGTCTGACTTAAACCAAACAGCCTCCACGAATTCCGGGGCGGTTCAGTGTCGGGGCCGAGGCGACTTAAGTTCCGTCTAAGCCACTGCCAAGACGATGCAGCGGAACAGCCGAGCAGGTGAGCACATGGCGGACGAATTCGATGATGGTTTCGACACTTCGGTGGCACACCGCTCGCAGCAGGGTGGCAGCCTCCCCACCGACAGGGTCTCTTCAGCGCGCCTGGTGGCGAGGCTCTACCGCGTCTCGGACGCACCGCTGCGTGCCAGGCTGCTTGCGTTGCTGCTGCGGCCTTTGGGCACTTTGAGCCTGGTCGCGGTGGCGGCCGGTGCGTTCGGTAGCTTCCTGGGACGCAGCCGCATGCAGGACCCATCGTTGGCGATGGAGCAAGTCACGCGCTTTTCGTCCGAACAGGTGTTCGAGTTGGCGCGGTTCGTCGAGCAGGTTAGTCCCCAAACCCTCCAGCAGGTGGCGGACTTGCTGTCGGAGAACCCGATTGGCCTAGCTGCATTCAGCAGCTCGGTGGCTGTGCTGCTGTACCGGCGGCTGTGGCCGGGGCGTGACAGGCTGGAGCCGACGCATCGCGAGAGCCCCGCCGTCGAAGATTCATCTCGACCCGCGCCATGACGCGTCGCGCAAGGCCAGCGTTGGTTCAGCGGGAGCCTGCGTTCTTCATTCGTATTCGGAAGTCGAACGCGTTCAGGGGATCAGCAACCTCGCAACTGGTTTGCAGGTCCATGACTGATTGATCCGCGAGACATCGGATCTGCCGAAAGTGCCAGACCTCCGAAGAGCGGCCTGACAGGCGAGTGAGGGTTCAAGCTCGGACCGGCAAGGTGTTCAGCGGAATGCGCAGGTACGACACGCCGTTCTCGTCGGCTGGCGGCAGCTCGCCGGCGCGCACGTTGACCTGGATCGACGGCAGGATCAGCGTCGGCACCTCAAGCGTGGCGTCACGTGCCTGCCGCATGGTCACGAACTCGTCCTCGCTGATGCCGTCGCGGACGTGGATGTTGTGCGCACGTTGTTCAGCCACGGTCGTCTGCCAGCGGGGCTCGCGCGCAGCCGGCGGGTAGTCATGGCAGACGTACATCGTGGTCTCGGGCGGCAGGGCCAGCAGCCGGTGCATCGAGCGGTACAGCTGGTGTGCGTCCCCGCCAGGGAAGTCGGCGCGTGCGCTGCCGACGTCGGGCATGAAGAGTGTGTCGCCGACGAACACCGCGCCGTCGATCAGATAGGCCATGTCCGCCGGTGTGTGGCCGGGCACAAGCATGGCTGTGGCCTCGACCTCACCGATGCGGAAGGTCTCGCCGTCCTTGAACAGGTGGTCGAACTGGCTGCCATCGGGCAGGAAGCTGCGTTCCAGGTTGTAGAGCTTCTTGAATGTGGCCTGCACCGCGCGGATGTTCTCGCCGATGGCGATGCGGCCGCCCACGCGCTGCTGCAGGAGGCGCGCACCGGACAGATGGTCGGCGTGCGCATGTGTTTCAAGTATCCAGTCGACCTGGAGCGCGTGTTCGGCCACGTAGGCCAGCACCTGGTCGACCGAGGTGCTGCTGGTGTGGCCCGACTTGAAGTCGTAGTCGAGCACGGGGTCGATGACCGCGGCGCGCAGCCTGGTCGGATCCGACACCACATAGGTCACCGTCCAGGCCTTCGGGTCGAAGAAGGCTTGCGTCGTGATTCGAGTGTTCATGGTGGACTCCAGAGGCCTATCTTCGATCTATTGAAAAATATTATATATAAAAACATAATGAGGCAATCCAATCAAGCCATTGACCTGTAGACGCACCGCAGAACGAACCGCTCCATGAAACGCTCCTCTACCGTCATCGACCCCGCCGTCCTGCGCCATGCCGCTGACGAGGCGGTGGGCGCTCTGAAGCTGCTGGCCAACGTCGAACGCATGTTGCTGTTGTGCCAGCTTTCGCAAGGCGAAATGTGTGTCAGCGAACTCGAAGAGCAGCTGGAAATTCGCCAGCCCACACTGTCGCAGCAGCTCGGCGTGTTGCGTACCGAAGGCGTGGTCAGCACGCGCCGCCAGGGCAAGAACATCTTCTACAGCGTCTCCGATCCCAGCTTGCTTGAGATCCTGGCCGTGCTCTACCGCCTCTACTGCCTCAAGGAAAAATGATGTCCATCGCATGGAATGAATTCACCCCCTGGTCCGCCCTGGCGGGCGGCCTGCTCATCGGCTTGGCGGCGGCGATGTTCGTGCTGTTAAATGGCCGCATCGCCGGCATCAGCGGGATCATCGGCGGGCTGTTCAAGCCGATCAAGGGCGAGGTGACCTGGCGTGCCGTGTTCGTTCTGGGCCTTATCGGGTCGCCCTGGCTGTACGCGCTGTTTGCGGCGTTGCCCCAGCCCCGCATCGACGCGTCTTTCGGAGCGTTGGTGATCGCCGGCCTGCTGGTGGGTGTGGGCACCCGTTACGGTTCGGGCTGCACCAGCGGGCACGGCGTGTGCGGGCTGGCCCGCCTGTCGCCGCGATCGATGGTGGCGACGGTGGCTTTCATGGCGGCCGGTTTTGCGACCGTGTTCGTCACCCGCCACCTGCTTGGTATCTGAGGAGAGCTTGCCATGAGTGTTTTTGCATCACTGCTAGCCGGCCTGGTCTTCGGACTCGGCCTCATCGTGTCCGGCATGGCCGATCCGGCCAAGGTGCTCGGCTTCCTGGACCTGGGTGGCGCGTGGGACCCCTCGCTGGCCTTCGTCATGGCGGGTGCGATTGCCGTTGGCGCCCTGGCGTTTGCGGTGGCCAGGAAGCGCACCGTGTCCTTCCTCGGTGCGACGATGAAACTGCCCACCTCGCGCGACATCGACGGCCGCCTGGTGATCGGCAGCGTCGTCTTCGGCATCGGCTGGGGTCTCGCCGGCTTCTGCCCGGGCCCCGGTCTGGTGGCCCTGGGCATGGGTGAGGTCAAGGCGCTGGTCTTCGTGGCGGCGATGCTGGTGGGCATGGGCGCGTTCGAACTTATCGAGCGCCGCAGGCGGACCGCCAGCATGCAACCTGCCTGAACCCTGGCCTTGCATTCAGCTGCACCAACGAGGTCCCGACCGTGAACGAACTCCTGGCCTGGCTGGCCACCCTGGTGACCATCGCAGTGCTCGTTGCGTATGAAGCCGTGCTCACCGTGGCGCAGCGTCGGCGCCCCGAGCGGATGGCGCGCAGCGCGCACGCGGCGCTGCGGGAGGAGTGGTTCACCGCCGTGTCTCAGCAGAAGGGTTCGGAGATTCTGGCGGTGCAGACGCTGCGCAACTCGCTGATGTCGGCGACGATGACGGCATCGACAGCAATGCTGGGGCTGATCGGCACCGTCACGCTGGCTGCCCCTTCGCTGCACGCGAGTTTTGGTGAAGCCGCAATGCTGCCGAGCTTCACTCCCCGGCTGGTGCTCGAACTGCTGTTGTTGGCCTTGCTCTTCGCCTCCCTGGTCTGTTCGGCGATGGCGGTGCGCTACTACAACCACGTGGGCTTCATCAGTGGCATGCCGGTGGGATCGGACGCGCGCAAGCGTTGGGCCGAGGCCGGCGTCGCCTACGTGCGGCGAGCCGGTGTGTTGTACAGCTGGGGCCTGCGTCACCTGATCCTGGTGGCGCCCATCCTCGCATGCCTGCTGCACCCATTTGCCGGACCGATCGCGGCGCTGCTCGTGGTGGTCGCGCTGGTCCGGTTCGACCGTGTCGCCGCCAGCGGCACGCCGAATGAGAAAGCCGCTTGACCGCCAAGAGCCATTGGGAGCAGGTCTACGGGCAGAAAGATGCCACGTTTGTGAGATGGTACGCGCCGCACCTGCAGCAGTCACTTCACTATGTCCGGCAGTCCGCGCCTGACAGGGCGGCCGCCATCATCGACGTGGGAGGCGGCGAGTCCACCCTGGTGGACGATCTTGTGACGGATGGTTATGCCAACCTGACCGTACTCGACATCTCTGCTGCCGCGCTCGACGCCACCCAGCGCCGGCTCGGAGAGCGCGGACAGCGCGTCATCTGGAAGGCCGCCGATGTCCTGCATGCCGAGTTACCGGCAGCAGCCTAAGACCTGTGGCACGACCGCGCGGTCTTTCACTTCCTGGTGGGTGAAGCGCAGCGGCGGCGCTACGTGGCCCAGGCGCTGGGGGCGTTGAAGTCGGGTGGCTTCGCCATCGTTGGCACCTTCGGTCCGCAGGGTCCGCCGCAATGCAGTGGACTGCCCGTCGCTCGCTATGGGGCGGACGAACTTCTTGAGCAGTTCGGCCATCGATTCAGACTCGTCGAGAGCTGTATCGATGTCCACACGACACCGTGGGGTGC
>JAKFUQ010000097.1 GCA_021732645.1 Rhizobacter sp.
ACGGCGACGTGATCCAGGTCGACAACCCGTCAAAGATGCCCGACCTGGGCCGCATCAACGAGATCCGCGAGCCCATCGTCACCGTGCACCTCTACATGCCGCAGGACTATGTCGGCCCGGTGATGACGCTGGCCAACCTGAAGCGCGGCAACCAGCTCAACATGGCGTATCACGGTCGGCAGGTCATGCTGACCTACGAGATGCCGCTGGCCGAGATCGTGCTCGACTTCTTCGACAAGCTCAAAAGCGTGTCGCGCGGCTATGCGTCAATGGACTACGAGTTCAAGGAATACCGGGCCGCCGACGTTGTCAAGGTCGATATCTTGCTCAACGGCGACAAGGTCGATGCGCTGTCCATCATCGTGCACCGCAGCCAGAGCCAGTACCGCAGCCGTGCGGTGGTGGCCAAGATGCGCGAGCTGATTTCGCGCCAGCAATACGACGTGGCGATCCAGGCGGCGATCGGGGCCAACATCATCGCGCGTGAGACAATCAAAGCGCTGCGCAAGAACGTGATCGCCAAGTGCTACGGCGGCGATATTTCGCGCAAACGCAAGCTGCTCGACAAGCAGAAAGCGGGCAAAAAGCGCATGAAGCAGATCGGCTCGGTGGAGGTGCCCCAAGAGGCATTTCTGGCCATACTCCAAGTGGAAGATTGATGAGTGCGTTGACCGGTTTGCTCTACGGCTGCCTGATTGTTTTCCTGGGCGGTTGGTATGTCGGTCAGTGGAGCGGCAATTTTTCGCTGCTGCTGCTGGTGCTCACCGTGGTGACCATGGCCTACTGGCTGGTCGAGCGGTTTTACTTCGCGCCACGTCGGCTGGCGGCCGCCCAGGCGCTCGAGGCGCAAGTCGAGGCCCGTCGCGCGCAGCTCGCTGCGAAGGGCATCAACAAAGTCGACGGCGATGTGGGCCACGCCCGTGAGTCGCTGCTCGCTCAGCCCTGGTGGCTGGACTGGACGGCGGGCCTGTTCCCGGTGATCCTGGTCGTCTTTTTGCTGCGCTCGTTTCTGTTCGAGCCGTTCAAGATCCCCTCAGGCTCGATGATCCCGACCTTGCTGGTCGGTGACCTGATCCTGGTCAGCAAATTCCATTACGGCATCCGACTGCCGGTGATCAACAAGAAAATCATCGCCAACCACGACCCTCAACGTGGCGACGTGATGGTGTTTCGCTACCCGCTGGACCCGCGGATCGACTACATCAAGCGTGTGGTGGGTGTGCCGGGCGACGAGATTTCGTACCGCAATCAGCTGCTTTACCTCAACGGGGCGCTGGTGCCGTCACAGCCGCTGCCGGACTTCTACAACGAAGACACGCTGCAGTACGACAAGCAGTACACCGAAGGCTCCGGCGCGCAGCAACGCCGCATCCTCGTCGACCGTACGCTGCTGAGTTACGCCCGTGCACTGGACGACTATGCGTTCCGCGAAAACTGTACTTACACCGTCGATGGCTTGACCTGCAAGGTGCCTGCAGGCCACTATTTCATGATGGGTGACAACCGCGATCACTCTCAAGATTCACGCTACTGGGGATTCGTGCCCGACGAGAACATCGTCGGACGTGCCTTCCTGGTGTGGATGAATTTCGGTAATGTGAGTCGAATCGGGTTCTTCCATTGAGCATCACTTCGCCCAAAATACGCCTGGACGAGGGGTGCTCGGGGCGCCCGCATCACCTGGAGCATGAACACATGATGACCAAGCGGCATCGGATAGGGCGGCAACAGCAAGGCATCACTCTGCTGGGCTTGCTGTTCTGGGCAATCGTCGTCGGCTTCATCGCCCTGCTGACCATACGTGTGCTGCCCACGCTCAACGAGTTCTTCACGATTCAGAAGTCCGTCAACAAAGTGGCGCAGGAAGGTGGCGACACGGTGCCGCAAATTCGCGCCGCGTTCGAAAAGCAGCGCGACATCGAGTATTCGATCCAGTCGATCACGTCCAAAGACCTCGACATCACCAAAGAAAACGACCGCATCGTCGTTCGCTTCGCCTACGACAAGGAAATCGAGCTGATGGCGCCGGTGTTCCTGTTGATCAAGTACGAAGGTCGCTCCCGGTAGGCCGGTCCGGCGCCCACCGATCCATCGTTGTCCAGCCTGATGGACCCCCTTCTGGACGCATTGCAGCGCCGCCTCGGCCACCGTTTTGCCGATACTGGGTTGCTCGCTCTCGCGCTGACGCACCGCAGTTTTGGCGCTGATCACAACGAGCGGCTCGAATTCTTGGGCGATGCGGTGCTCAGTCTGGCGATATCGAGCCTGCTCTACGAACGATTCGCCGGCTCCGACGAAGGCGACCTGACCCGCGTGCGCGCGCACCTGGTGCGCGAAGACAGCCTGCACAAGGTGGCGCTGCTGCAAGGGCTGCCCGAGGTGCTGCGCCTGGGCGATGGCGAAGCGCGCGGCGGTGGCGCCCAGCGCGCGTCGATCCTCGCCGACGCGTTGGAAGCGATCATTGGCGCCACCTTCGTCGATGGCGGATTCGCACCGGCCCGCGCGCTGGTGCAGCGCTTGTTCGGCGATGTCATCAACACCACCGACATCGCCAGCTGGGCGAAGGACGCGAAGACCGAGTTGCAAGAGTGGCTGCAGGCACGCCGGTTGCCCGTTCCCGGCTACCGCATCAGCGCGACCCGCGGCCAGGCCCACGCGCAGACCTTCGAGGTCGAGTGCGAAGTGCCCACCCTCAACATGAAACACACGGGAGAAGGCCGTTCGCGACGTCTTGCTGAACAGGAAGCGGCGCGCCGCATGCTCGACACCTTGAAAGCAACCGATCAGCCGGGCAGTCCGTTGCGCACCTGAGATGACCAACGCCCCCATGTCGCCCCGACACCCTCTGTGACTGCTTGTCCATGAGCGAATCTGCTGAAGCCCCTGCCGCCGTTGATCCTGCCGATCGGCGTTGTGGTCTGGTGGCCATCGTCGGTCGGCCGAATGTCGGCAAGAGCACGCTGCTCAATGCGCTGGTCGGGCAGAAGGTCAGCATCACCTCGGCCAAGGCGCAGACCACGCGCCACCGCATCACCGGCATCCGCACGGTGAGCGGGGCGCAGTTCGTGTTCGTCGACACCCCCGGATTTCAAACACGCTATGCCGCGGCGATGAACCGCACCTTGAACAAGACGGTGCACAGCGTGCTGGCCGATGTGGATGCCGTGCTGTTCGTCGTGGAGGCCGGGCGATTTGGCCTGGACGACGCGAAGGTGCTGTCGCTGATGCCGTCGGGTGAGTACGCCAAGCCGGTGTTCCTGATCGCCAACAAGCTCGATGCCGTGCACCGCCGCGCCGATCTCGTGCCCTGGCTCAAGGGCATGCAGGACCGCCACGCTTTCGCCGAGTTCGTGCCCTTGACCGCCAAGAAAGACGCCGACGTGCAGCGCCTGCTCGGCATCGTGGAGCCCTACCTGCCGAAGCAGCCGTGGTTCTACGAGGAGGATGCGCTGACCGACCGCAGCGACAAGTTCCTGGCCAGTGAAATCATTCGCGAAAAGCTGTTCCGGCTGATGGGCGATGAGCTGCCGTACACCTCGACCGTGGTGATCGACAAATTCGAAGAAGAGGGCAATCTGCGCCGCATTGCCGCCAGCATCGTTGTCGAGCGCGACGCGCACAAGGGCATGGTCATCGGTGGCGGCGGCGAGCGATTGAAGCGCATCGGCAGCGAAGCGCGGCAGGAACTCGAAAAGCTGATGGGCGCCACGGTGTTCCTCGAACTGTGGGTCAAGGTGCGCTCCGGCTGGGCGGATGACGAAGAGCATTTGCGCAGCTACGGATACGAGTGACCGGGTGACGACGCGTCGATTGGCCAAAGCGCCCTCGCTGCTGACGGCCTATGTGCTGCACCGCTACGACTGGAGCGAGTCCAGCCTGATCCTTGATGTGCTGACGCGGGAGCAAGGTCGGCTGGTTGTCGCGGCCAAAGGGGCGAAGCGGCCGTATTCGCAACTGCGTTCGGTGCTGCTGCCTTTCCAGCGCCTGCATCTGTCGCTGGGCCGTCCGCCCAAAGCCGAGACGGCAGACGCGCAGCACGCCGACGCCCCGACGCGCGAGGTACAGACCTTGCGCGGTGCCGACTGGGCCGGTGGCGCCGCGATGCTGACCGGCGCAGCACTGTTCAGCGGCTTCTACCTGAACGAGCTGCTGATGAAACTGCTCGCCCGTCAAGACCCGCACCCGTTGCTGTTCGACGCCTACGCACAGACCTTGCCGGCACTCAGCGGCGGCGACGACAGCCAGGTGCAGTCGGCGCTGCGCGCCTTCGAGATCACGCTGCTGCAGCAGATCGGGGTGTTGCCCGATCTGAGCCTGGTCACGCTGACGCTGGATGCGGTCGATCCGGACAGTCGCTATGTACTGCGGCCCGAAGCGGGCGTTGCTGCGGCCCGACCCGACGACGCCTCGGTGTCGGGCGCGACGCTGGTCGGCATGCAAGCAGCGCTGCTGCACGGCAGCTTGTCGGCGCTTCAGCACGCCTGCGCCAGCGCCTTGCCGGAATGGCGCGGCCTGTTGCGCGGCTTGCTTCACTATCATCTGGGCTCGTCGGTGTTGCGCACGCGGCAGGTGATGCTGGGCCTGCAAAGCCTGGCGCCGTTGCCGTCGGCTGCCACTGCCACTGCCGCCGGCCAGCTTGGCTCGGATTTCCGCCCGTCATGAACCCCTTGCTCACCACCGGCCTCGACGCACACCGCGGGCACACCGCGCTGTCGGTCAACCTGAACAAGGTCGCCTTGCTGCGCAACCAGCGCGCCCTCGGCATCCCGAGCGTGACCCGCGCGGCCACGCTGGCGCTGCAGGCGGGCGCTCACGGCATCACCGTGCACCCGCGGCCTGACCAGCGCCACATCCGCAGCCACGATGTGTTCGATCTGGCCGCGCTGATGCAGGACTGGCCGCAGGCCGAAGTCAATATCGAAGGCAACCCGCTGCACAACCTGATGGATGTGATCCGCGAGGTGAAACGCCGCGGCTTGCCGCTGCACCAGTGCACCTTCGTGCCGGATGCGATGGACCAGGCCACGTCTGACCACGGCTGGCAGTTCCCGCAAGACGCTGCGGTGCTGGCGCCGCTGATCGCCGAGGCGCAGTCGCTCGGCGTGCGGGTCAGCCTGTTCATGGACCCGCTGCCGCTCGCCATGCGAGCGGTGCGCGAGCTGGGTGCCGAGCGTGTCGAGCTGTACACCGAAAGCTACGCCAGCGCGCATGGCAGGCCCGAGCACGCTGCTGTGCTGGCCGGCTTCACCGCGACGGCCCATGCGGCGCTGAACGAAGGCCTGCAGCTGAACGCCGGCCACGACCTGAACCGCGACAACCTGAGTGATTTCCTGCGTGCCGTGCCCGGTGTGCAGGAGGTGTCGATCGGCCATGCGCTGATTGCCGATGCGCTGGAGCTGGGCCTGGCCGAGACGGTACGCGACTACCTGCGCTGCATTCATCGGGCACAGGGCCCCACATGATCTACGGCATCGGCACCGACCTCTGCGACCTGCGGCGCATCGCGGCAACGTTGACGCGGCGAGGCGAGCGCTTCGCCGAGAAAGTGCTGGGTCCGCAAGAGCTGGACGTGTTCCGTGCCCGGCGCGCCCGCGTCGAGGCGCGGGGCATCAGCTACCTCGGCACGCGCTTCTCGGCGAAGGAGGCTTTTTCGAAAGCGATCGGTCTCGGCCTGCGCACGCCGATGACCTGGCGCTCCTGCGAAATCCTGAACCTGCCCAGCGGCCAGCCGCACATCGTGCTGCACGGCGAACTGGCGGCGTGGTTCGATGCGCGCGGGCTGAAGGCCCATGTCAGCATCACCGATGAAACCGATTACGCGACCAGCTTCGTGGTCGTCGAGACCCCCCCATGAAGAAGAACCGTTCTGCCAGGGCCAGCCCGCGCGTGACGTCAGTGCCTGCGCTGCCCAGCGCCCACGCGCCGGTCGTGCTCGACATCGAAGGCTTGCAGCTCCATGCCGATGATCGGCGGCGCCTAAAGCATCCGCTGACCGGCGGCTTGATCCTGTTCGGGCGCAACTGGCAAGACCGGCATCAGCTCACCGAGCTGACCGCCGAGATCAAGTCCATCCGCCCCGATGTGCTGGTCTGCGTGGACCACGAGGGCGGGCGCGTACAGCGCTTTCGCACCGATGGGTTCACCCACCTGCCGCCGATGCGGGTGCTCGGTGAGCAGTGGATGCACGACCCGCTGGGCGCCACCGATGCCGCCACTGCCAGCGGCTTCGTGCTGGCGGCCGAGTTGCGTGCCTGCGGTGTCGACCTCAGCTTCACGCCGGTGCTCGACCTCGACTTCGGGTCCAGTGGCGTGATCGGCGACCGGGCATTCCACCGCGACCCGCGCGTGGTCACGTTGCTCGCCAAGAGCCTGATGCACGGCCTGCTGCAGGCGGGCATGGCGCATTGCGGCAAGCACTTCCCCGGGCACGGCCATGTGAAGGCCGACAGCCACACCGAAATCCCGATCGACAAGCGCTCGCTCAAGGCCATTCTCGCCGACGATGCACAGCCTTACGAGTGGCTGAGCACCAGCCTGGCCAGCGTGATGCCGGCGCATGTCGTCTACCCGAAGGTCGATGCGAACCCGGCCGGCTTCTCACCGCGCTGGTTGAAGGAGATCCTGCGGCAGCAGCTCGGCTTCACCGGCGCCGTGTTCAGCGATGACCTGAGCATGGCCGGCGCACGCCGCATCGCGGGGGTCGAGGTCAGCTACACCGACGCGGCCGAGGTGGCACTGAACGCCGGCTGTGATCTGGTGCTGCTGTGCAACCAGTCGGCAAATGGCGGCGCCGCGGTGGATGCGCTGCTTGACGGTCTGCTGGCGTCGCAAGCCCAGGGCCACTGGCAAGCCGATGAAGACAGCGAGCAGCGCCGGTTGGCGCTGCTGCCGCAGACTGCGCCCCGGACCTGGGACCAACTGATGCACGACCCGGTCTACCAGCGCGCGCTGGAACGGCTGCCTTGAGCGATTTGGCATTGCAGCAACACGACGCCGAATTGGAAGAAACCTGACAGACCGGGGAAACGGGCGCGCCTACAGTCGTGATGATTGTCACGATGCCCGGAGTCGCTCAGGATGAGCCTGCCCCTTCCCGATCCATCGCTGCAGCCCTCACATGGCCGCTGTCATGCGGCCGTGGTGCGCGTCGTTGCCGCGCTGCTGCTGGGCTCGACCGCGATGTTGCCCGCAGTCGCCGCAGAGTTGGTGATCGCGGTGTCGCGCGGCCCGCTCGCGCTGCCCGTTCATGTGGCCGAGGCGCAGGGTTTTTTTGCAGCCGAGGGCGTGCAGGTGCGCACCCAGGAATGCTTCAGTGGGCAACGCTGCATCCAGCAGCTGTTCGACGGCAAGGCGCAGCTGGCCACGGTGGCCGATCTGCCGCTGGTGTTTCACAGTTTCGAGCGTGCCGACTTTGTGGTGCTTGCCACCATGGCGACCTCACCGCGCTCCTCGAAACTGCTGGTGCGCAAAAGCAGCGGCATCGCTGCGGCTGGCGATCTGCTGGGCAAGCGAGTCGGCGCTGCCGAGGGGTCGAGCGCACATTACTTCCTTGATGCCTATTTGCTGTTCAACGGCGTCGATCCGGCGCGCGTCAACAGGGTGGCGCTGCCGCCCGAGCAGGTCGCCGCTGCGCTAGAGCACAGGCAAGTCGATGCGGTGGCGGTCTTTGAGCCGAGTGCCTGGCTGGCAATGCAGGCGCTCGGCGCCGACGTGCTGGTGCTGTCCAGTCCACGCATCTACACCACCACCTTCAACCTGGTGGCCGACCGCCGTACCGTCGCCACACGCGACGACGAACTGGTGCGCGTGCTGCGCGCCATCGAACACGCAGAGCGCTTCATCCGCCGACAGCCCCACGAAGCCCAGGCCGTCATGAAGGCGCGTCTGGGCCTTGAACAGGCCTTCGTTGATGCCGCCTGGAAGGATGTCGACTACCGCCTGAGCCTCGATCAGTCCTTGCTCAGCACGATGGAGAACCAGGCGCGCTGGGCGCTGCGCGAAGGCCACATCAAGGGCCGCAAAGCGGTGCCGAATTTGCTGGATTTCATCGCTCCCACCCCGCTGAGAATGGCGGCGCCGGGGGCCGTCACGCTGCAGTAGCCAGTAGCCAACCTCGATGCGCATACGCACTCAGCTCTGGGCGGCAGGCGGCGTGGCCACGGTGGTGGGCGTGGTGGCGATGCTGGGGTTGCTGTACGTCACGCGCCTGTCGGCCGAGGCGACGCGCGCGCAGGCCGACTCGCAAGAGGTCGCGCGCGAGGTCAATGCGCTGCTGGCGTTGACGTTGGAGTACACGCTTTACGGCGGCGGCCAGCGCATCACCGAGCAATGGCGTGCGCGCCATGCGCAACTGGCCAGCACGGTCGACACCGCGCTGGCGCGCAACAGCCAACCGGCTGAACCGCTGCTCGCACTGCGCCGCAGCGTCGAACCACTGCCCGAGCTGTTCGACCGGCTCGCAGGCGTCGACGACACCGCCGGCGAGGCGCTGGCGCAGCGCCGCACGCAGTTCCTCGTCGAGCGGCTGCTGACCGAGATGCAGGAAGTCGCCGAGGCTCGCTACCGTTGGGCCACGGCCATCGGCGAGGACCAGCGCCTCCAGCAAGGACTGTTCACTGCGATGGTGGTCGGGGCACCGGCGCTGCTGCTGCTGTTGCTCTTGGTGCTGGCTGCGATGGTCGGGCGGCGTGTGCTGCACCCGCTCGCGCGACTGCAGGCCGCTGCCGATGCGGTGCGCAGTGGTCACGGCGATGTGCGCCTGGAATCCGGGGCGGCCGATGAACTGGGCGACATGGCGCGCGCCTTCGATGCGATGACGGCGGCGCTGCGGCAAGAGGGTGCAGCGCGCATCGCCTCGGAACGCCACCTGAGGCTGGTGATCGACAACGTGGCCGGATTGATAGGCTACATCGATGCCGATCGCCGCTACGACCTGGTCAACGAGGCGTATGTCCGGTGGCACGGTCGCCCGATGGCCGACATCGTGGGGCAGCCTGTCGCCAGCTTCTACACCCCGTCAGGGTTCGCTGCCTTCGAGGCCAGTTTGACGCGCGCCTTTGCGGGCGAAGCGGTGCATTTCGACATCGAGCTGGTGCATCGCGGTGAGCCACGCGCGCTGCACGGTAGCTTCATTCCGCAGCGCGACGAGCAGGGGCGCGTGGTCGGCGTCTACACCATGGGCTCCGACGTGACCGAGCTGATGCGCACGCAGCGGCAATTGCGCACCGTCATGGAAGCCTCTCCGCTCGGCATCATGGTGCGCAAAGTAGGCCAGGGCTGCGTCTATGCCAATCCGGCTTGGCAGCGCCTGGCCGGCCTGTCGCTCGCCCAGAGCCTGGGCGATGGCTGGATGGCCGCCCTGCATCCCGAGGAGCGTGAGATCGTGCGGGCTCGGCTGGCGTCACCCAGCTATGGTGGCGCGCCCTACACGACCGAACAGCGCTATGTGCGACCCGACGGACGCGTGCTGTGGGTGCGCATCAACGTCGCCGAGATGCGTGAAGTCGATCAACTGCTGGGCTTCGTGGCGACGGTGGAAGACATCACCGCCCGGCGCGCGTTCGACGGCGTGCTGGCGGAGCGCACCGACGACCTGGCGCGCTCCAACGCCGAGCTGGAGCAGTTCGCCTATGTCGCCTCGCATGACCTGCAAGAGCCGCTGCGCATGGTGACCAGCTATGCGCAGCTCTTGGCGCGCCGCTATGGCGAGCGGCTCGACCGTGACGCGCTGGAGTTCCTCGAGTTCATCGACGAGGGTGGTCGGCGGGCGCAGGCGCTGGTCAGCGATTTGCTGAGCCTGGCCCGAGTCAACAGCCAGGCGCGGCCTTTCGAGCCGGTGCCGGTGCAGGCGGTGCTCACCGAAGTGCTGCGCGGGCTGCGGATCGCGGTCAGCGACAGCGGTGCCCAGGTGACGCACGACGAGCCGCTGCCACTGGTCAGCGCCGACCGCCGCCAACTGCACCAGTTGTTGCAGAACCTGCTGGCCAACGCACTGAAGTTTTGCGGCCAGCAAGTGCCGTGCATCCATGTCGGTAGCGTGCGTGACACCGATGGGCGTTGGCGCATCAGCATCACCGACAACGGGATTGGCATCGGGCCGAAGTTCCATGAGCGGGTGTTCGTGATGTTCCAGCGCCTGCACCTGCGCAATGAATACCCGGGCACCGGCATCGGCCTGGCCATCTGCAAGAAAGTGGTCGAGCGCCACGGCGGACGTATCGGCGTCGAATCGGTGCCGGGGCAGGGCTCGACGTTCTGGTTCACGCTGACCGATGGCAGCGAACTGCCGTTGCTGGAGCGGCCATGACCTCCGCCGTCGGTGCGTCCACCGCAGCGCCTGCCGCCAGCCGCTGGCTGCTGGCCGTGTTCGGCCTGGCCGTCGTCTACTACGCGGCGGCACGTCTGGGCTTGCTGCTGGCTTTCGCAGGCAGCAACGCCTCGCCAGTGTGGCCGCCTTCGGGCATCGCACTGGCGGCGATCTCGCTCTTCGGCGCGCGGCTGCTGCCTGGGGTGGCGCTGGGTGCGCTGGCGGCCAACGCGGTGGTGTTCGCTGCCAACCACGCGGCAGGGCTGCCGACGCTGATCGCGGCGTCGCTGAGCATCATGGTCGGCAACACGTTGGAAGCCGGGGTCGGCGCGTGGGTGCTGCGCCGCTGGATCGGCGCGCGCAGCCCGTTCGACCGGCTGGCCGATGTGGCCAAGTTCATCGTCATCGCGCTCGCGGCCTCGGCGGTCAGTGCGGCGGTCGGTACCGCCACCTTGCTGGTGTGCGGCATCGCGCCGGTGGTGGCCGGCACCACCATCGCGCTGACCTGGTGGACCGGCGATGTGACCGGCATGCTGGTGGTGGCGCCGCTGCTGATGGCCGTGCTGCGACCCGGTGCGCTGCGCTGGCGTGGCCGGGCTGCCATCGAGGTGCTGCTGCTGCTGGCGCTGGTCGCGGCGCTCGGCGCTGCCGTCTTCATCGACCCTGCCACCGCGCAGGGGGCTGACCGGCGGCTCGCCTGGCTGTTCGTGCCGTGCATCGCCTGGGCCGCGTTCCGCCATGGGCCCCCGGGTGTGGCGGGTGCCTCACTGTTGAGCGCCGCGCTGGCGGTGTGGGGCACGACGCACGGTCAGGGGCCGTTTGCCCATGGTAACCTGAACGATGCGCTGATCGTCTTGCAGACCTTCGTCAGCCTGTGTGCCGTGACCGGCCTGGTGCTGACAGCGGACCGGCGCGAACGTCAACAACTTGGCCGCAGCGATGCGTTGCGGCACGATCTGATGGTGCCGTGGGCCGTCTTGCTCGCCTGTCTGGCCGTCACCGTGGTGGGCTGGCATGTGGTGGCGTCTGACCTGGAGCGGCGCGCCGAAGAGCGCTTCGACTTTCTGGCGGCCGACGTGCAGACACGCATCGCCGATCGCATGGTGGCCCATGAACAGGTGCTGCGCGGTGCAGCTGGCCTGTTCGCGGCCTCGCAATCGGTCGAGCGTGACGAATGGAAGGCCTATGTCGATCGACTGCAGATCGCACAGAGCTACCCTGGCATCCAGGCGGTCGGTTTTGCGCAGCGGCTGACGGGGGGTGAACATCCCGAGGCCACCGCCATCGTCTACATCGAGCCCCTCGACGCGCGCAACCAGCGCGCCCTCGGCTACGACATGTACAGCGAGCCGGTGCGGCGTGCAGCGATGGTGCTGGCGCGCGACAGCGGTGCCGCAGCCTTGTCGGGCAAGGTCAAGCTGCTGCAGGAAACTGACATCGCTGTGCAAGCCGGCGTGCTGATGTACCTGCCGATCTACCGCAACGGCGCACCCACAGCCACGGTGACCGAGCGCCGTGATGCGCTGTTGGGCTTCGTCTACAGCCCGTTTCGCATGAACAACCTGATGCATGGATTGCTCGGCTCGCAACTCGATGGCGTTGCGCTGCGTGTGTACAGCGGCGCGTCGGCCAGCGATGCCGCACTGCTCTATGACAGCGCTGCGGTGGGCGACAGCGCGGCCCAGTCGGTGATGCCGACCTTTGCCATGCACAGCCAGCTGCCGCTGCCCGGCCAGCAGTGGCGCGTGCAGGTGGACACGCTCCCCGGCTTCGAGGCGAAGATCGACCGGCAGAAGGCGCAGATCGTGCTGATCGCGGGCGTCGGCATCAGCCTGCTGCTGTTCACCCTGGTGCGCTCGCTGACGCTGACGCGCGAGCGCGCCGAGCTGCTGGCCGAAGACATGACCGCCGCGCTGCGCCACAGCGAACGCGCTGCCCAGCAAGCACTGGCCTTGCGCGTGCAGGCCGACGTCGAGCTGGCCGCGAAGAATGCAGCGTTGCTGCGCTCCAACGCCGAGCTGGCGCAGTTCGCCTACGTGGCTTCGCACGACCTGCAAGAGCCGTTGCGCAGCGTGGCCAGCTACAGCCAGCTGCTGCTGCGCCGCTACCGTGCGCAACTCAACGAAGAGGCGCAGGAGTTCCTCGGCTACATCGGCGACGGTGCCCGCCGTGCGCAGGAATTGATCGCCGATCTGCTCAGCCTGGCGCGGCTCGACAGCGAGGCCGGCGGACTCGAACCCGTGCCGCTGCAGGGCGTGTTCGACGACATGCAGCGCCAGCTCAAGCTCGCGCTGGCCGAGAGCGGCGCGCTGCTCACTCACGACGCCTTGCCGACCGTGCTGGGCGATCGCGGCCAGTTGTTGCAGCTGCTGCAAAACCTGGTCAACAACGCCATCAAGTTTCACGGCAGCGAACCGCCGCGGGTGCATGTCAGCGCGATGCGAGCACCGGGCGGTGGCTGGCGCATCAGCGTCCGCGACAACGGCATCGGCATCGACGCGCGCTTCCATGAACGCATCTTCACGCTGTTTCATCGGCTGCACCGCGCCGACTATCCGGGCACCGGCATCGGTCTGGCGATCTGCAAGAAGGTGGTCGAGCGGCATGGCGGGCAGATCGGTGTCGAATCGGTGCCCGGCCACGGTGCCACATTCTTCTTTACCATCGCCTCTGCGGCAGACGAGCAGGCCGACGCGGCGCTGGCCATGCGAGGCAAACCATGAACCTCTTGTTGGTTGAAGACAACCCGGCAGACATGCGGCTGGTGCGCGAAGCACTCGGCGAGCGCGCGGTGGCGGTCGAACTGCACTGGGTGGCCGACGGCAGCGCCGCACTCGATTTTCTGTACCGCCGCGGCGCGCACGCCAACGCGCCGGTGCCGGATCTGGTGCTGCTCGACCTCAACCTGCCCGGCATCGGCGGCCAGGAGGTGCTGGTCGAGATCAAGTGCAACCCGGCCCTTGCCAGCATTCCGGTGGTGGTGCTCACCTCTTCGGCCGCGCGCCACGACGTGGTCAATGCCTATGCCGCGCACGCCAACGCCTACCAGCTCAAACCCGCCGACTATGACGACTACCTGTCGCTGATCGGGCAGATCGAGGCCTACTGGCTCGGCGCCGTGCTGCTGCCCACACGGCCCTGACGCCGGGGTGCCGCGACGGTGGATGCTTGAGTTTGCGTGGTGATTACCGATAGAGGCCCATGGTGGACAACCCCTACGTGCTGCTGATCGAAGACAACCCGGGCGATGCCAGGCTGGTGCGCACGATGTTCGACGACGCGCCGGCGGGGGTGCTGCCCGAGTTGCTGTGGGAGTCGACGGCGCAGGCCGGTGTCGGCGTGTTGCTGTCTCGCCGGGGTTGTTTGGCCGTGCTGCTGGACCTGGTCCTGCCCGACAGCCGAGGTCTGGAGGCGCTGGACACCGTGCGCAAGCACGCAGCCCAGGTGCCGATCATCGTGCTGTCGGGCAACGACGACGACGAGGTCGGTATCTCGGCGGTGATCGGCGGCGCGCAGGACTATCTCGTCAAGGGCTGCTTCGACGGCGCGCTGCTGCGCCGCGCGCTGCAATACGCCACGCACCGCAAACGCCTCGAAGTCGAACTGGTCGTGCGTGCGATGCACGACCAGCTCACCGGCCTGCCGACCCGCGCCTTGCTGCTCGACCGGCTCGACATGGCCTTGCACAGCGCAGAGCGCAGTGGTAACCGAGGGGCGCTGCTGTTTGCCGATCTCGATCATTTCAAGCAGATCAACGACTGTCACGGCCATGCGGCCGGCGATGCGGTGCTCCAGGCCGTGGCCGAACGCATGCTCCGCGTGGTGCGCGACAGCGACACCGTGGCACGCCTGGGCGGCGACGAGTTCGTCGTCTTGCTGCCGATGGTCAATGCCGACGAGGGCCGTGAGGTGGTGGTGCGCAAGCTGCGCAGCGCCGTGGGCGACACGCCGGTGCTGTTTGAAGGCCTGAACATCGAGATCGGGGCCAGCATCGGCTGGGTCGAATTTCACGACCACAGCGCCAGCGCCGAGGAACTCATCAGCCGAGCCGACGAGGCCATGTACATCGTCAAACGCGCAGGACGCGCGACAGATTCCGTGCTCTGAAAATCGCGTGGCCGTTCGATGCTCTCTTCACGAGAGACTCGAACGGGTGCTTTTCAGCCTTGCTCGAACGACAGCTTCACCTGCGACAGATCGCGGCGCGTTTCGACCAGCACCAGCGGACCGTCGTCGATCGCGGTGACCGGCTTCGGCTCCCGTGCCACATGCGCCGGCTTCGCCTCGCTGGCCATCGCCTCCTGTGCCGCGCGGATCTTCTCGGCATCGGAATTGACCCACTGCAGGCCGGCGCTTTCGGCCACCGCTTGCAAAGCGTCGGTTTCGAGCACGAAGGACGCGGCGATCGGCGCTGGCGCAGCGGCTGCTGCTGAAGCGGTGATCACGACCGACGCGGGTTGTGGCGCATGAACGGGTTGTGGCACGGGCGGGGGCATCACCGCTGCCACAGGTTCCGGTGCGGCCTCTACAACCACCGGGCTGGTGGGCGGGGCCGCTACGTACGCGGCAGCCGGGGCTTCTTCGTAAGGCGCAGCCACCGGTGCAGGGGACCAGGTGGTGGCGGGCATGGCGTCCGCCGAAACGCTCCGTGGCGCCTCGGCAACCTCACCCGCCACCGATTCCGCTGCAGTGACACCACTGCTGGATTCCCCATCGGCACGGGGT
>JAKFUQ010000155.1 GCA_021732645.1 Rhizobacter sp.
GCCGTCGCGCCCAAACCCGTGGCCAGCGCCACCGCACCACCCAGACCGCCTTGCAGTACGCTGCGGCGATCAACCCCACTCGTTTCGATTTCCATCTTGGTTGCTCCTTTGATCAAAATTGCCGGGTTACGAGACATCGGTCATTGGGGGTTCAGTGAAACCCTTCAAAACGGTTCGCTCCCGGAGGGTTAAGTTCGACGATTGCTGAATCAGTTCCCGAACCTAGCGTTTTCACCTATGCGCAGCGGTCTTGAAACTGCGCCCCCTCACTTACGCGTTGATTGGATTCCCGGATGCAGAACGTGCGGGGCGTTCGATGGAAAAATAGCAGCGCGACGACGGGTTTCGATCGGCCGCTGCGCACCTCACCGATTCCCCACAGGAGACACGATCCATGAAGATCTACGACTGGGCCGCCGCGCCGAACCCCAAGCGATTGCGGATGTTCCTTGTTGAGAAAGGCCTGCAGATCGAAACTGTCCAGGTCGCAGGCGACGGCTTTGTGCTGACGCCCGAGTACAAGGCCAAGTACCCCCAGGCGATGGTGCCGATGCTCGAACTCGACGACGGTCGGCAGATCGGCGAGTCGACCTCGATCTGCCGTTACCTCGAAGAGCTGTACCCCAACCCGCCGATGCTGGGCCGGGATCCGTACGAGCGCGCCATCGTCGACATGTGGGACCGCCGTGCCTTCGACCAAGGCATGACGGCCGTGGCCGAGATGTTCCGCAACAGCAATCCGTACTTCAAGGATCGCGGCTTGGCGGGCTATGCCGACCCCGTGCCGCAGCTGCCCCAGCTGGTCGAGCGGGGTCGTGCGGGCCTGGAGAAGTTCTTCCGCAAGTTCGACGATCAACTGGGCACCAGCCGCTTCATCGCCGCCGACGTGTTCACGCAGGCCGATTGCACGCTGTACTGCAGCATCGAGTTCGCCGGCTGGGTGTCGGTCAGCATGCCCGACGACTGCACGAACCTGCAACGCTGGTGGAAGGAAGTCAGCGAGCGTCCGAGCGCGAAGGCCTGATAAAGGCATGGAAAAGCGAGCGTCGCAAGACGCTCGCCTGGCGCCGTGTGCGCTATCCTCGGCGCCGTGTTGAAGCGTCGAACCCTGCTGCGCGGCCTTTCAGGCTGGCTGATCACCACGATCCTGTTTGCGCAGGTCGCGGTGGCGGCTTACGTCTGTCCGCCAACGCAGCCCGGCAGCACGGCGCTCGTCGCGGTGCCGTGCGCCAACATGGAAGGGATGGCAACCACACCCGATGCCGATCAGCCCGCACTGTGCCATCAGCATTGCCAGCCCGACCCGTCGCAGCCGGCGGCCGACCTGGGGGTCACAGCAGCCACCGCGATGGTGGCCTCGCTGCTGTTCGTGCTGAGCCCGACGGCGGTGACGCCGGTGGGCGGATTGACCGAGCTCACGCGCTGGCGCCACCGCGATCGCGCGCCGCCACCGCCGCACAGCATCCTGCACTGCTGCCACCGCATTTGACCTTCTGATGCGCCCGTTCGGGCTCATGGGCGTGTTGCCCGCGAGCACGGTGTGTGTCTTCAGGAGTTGTCATGCGTTTTACTTTTCCTCGCAGGCCCCGCGGCCTGCTGACGATGGGCCTGTGGTCCGCTGCGGCCTGCGTCTGCCTGCCGCTCAGTGCGCAAAACCTGGCGCCGAGCTTGTCGTTTGAGCAGGCGCTGCAGGCGGCCACCCACCAGTCGCAACGCGTCGTTGCCGCACAGGCGCAGGCCCAGGCGGCGCGCGAACGTCTGCCCGCGGCCGGGCAGTGGCCCGACCCCGTGCTGACCTTCGGCGTCAACGACCTGCCCGTCAGCCAGCCCGACCGCTACAGCCTGACCCGCGACTCGAACACCCAGCGCTCGATCGGTGTGTCACAGCAATGGACCCGTGCCGACAAGCGACAAGCGCGCAGCGAGCGCGCTCAGCATGAGATTGATGTCGCACTGATTGCAAAGCGCCGGACGCTGATCGATCTGCAACGCGACACCGCACTGGCCTGGCTCGATCGATCGCTGCAAGGCGATCTGCACGCCCTGCTGCAAACGCAGCTTGCCCACACCGAGCAACAGGTCGAGGCGGCGCAGACGCTGTACCGCAACGGCAAGGGCGCGCAGGCCGATGTGTACCTGGCGCGCGGCGAGGTCGAGCAGCAGCGCGACCGCATCGCGCAGGCCGATCGGCAGATGGCCGTGGCCACGACGCGGCTCGCCCGCTGGATCGGTGACCGTGCAACGACGACGCTGGGCCCGCGCCCTGATTTCGTGCTGCCTGTCTGGCTGCAGGGCGATCTGACCGAGCACCTGACGCACCACCCGAACATCGCCGCGTCGGCCCAGCAACAGGCCATTGCCGAGAGCGAGGCCGCGCTCGCCCGTGCCGCGCAGCAGTCTGATTGGACCATCGCGTTGAACTACAGCCAGCGCGGCGCGGCGTACTCGAACCAGCTGTCGTTGAACCTGTCGGTGCCCTTGCAGTGGGACCGGGCGAACCGCCAGGACCGCGAACTGGCCGCCCGCCTGGCCGAAGCCGAGCGCGCCCGCGCCGAACGCGCCGACCTGCAGCGCGAGCACGAGGCCGAGGTGCGCACGATGCTGCAACAGTGGCGCAGTGCCGACGAGCGCGCGCACCGCTACGACACGGCGCTGCTGCCGTTGGCCGAGCAGCGCAGCGCTGCTGCACTGAGCGCGTACCGTGGCGGCACGGGCTCCCTGCCGATGCTGCTCGACGCCCGACGCAGCGAGGTCGATGCGCGCATCGAGCGGCTGCGCATCGAGATGGACCGCGCGCAGCTGTGGGCGCAACTCAACTTCCTGTTGCCCGATGACGAGGCGGCCGATGCGGAAGCGTCGGTCCAGGCTTCCGACGCTGCGAGGACTGCACCATGAAAACCGCTTACAAGCTCATCGCCGCGACCGTGCTGGCCGCCGCTCTCGGTGCTGCGGGCTATGCGCTTTACCGTTCTGGCATGCAGCACGGCAGCGCCAACATGCCGTCATCACCCGCTGCGGCCGATGGCGCCACGCAAGACCCCGGCAGCAGCATCGCCGCGGGTGAAGCCGCCACACTCCGCCACATCGAGGCGGGCATCAAGGCCGGGCAGATCGACCCGGCCACCGGCAAGCCCATCCTGTACTACCACGACCCGATGGTGCCCGGAAAGCGCTTCGACGCGCCGGCCAAATCGCCGTTCATGGACATGATGCTGGTGCCGGTGTACGGAGGTGCCGCAGGTGAAGACACGGGCACGGTCAACGTCAGCCCGCGCATCCAGCAGAACCTGGGCGTGCGCACCGCCGAAGTCGTCGAAGGCCGCTTGCAGCCGCGCGTGTCGGCGGTCGGCAGCATCGGGTGGAACGAGCGCGATCAATCGGTGGTGCAGGCGCGGGCGGCCGGGTTCATCGAAAAGCTGCATGTGCGTGCCACGCTGGATGCGGTCAAGCAAGGCCAGGCTTTTGCCGAGCTGTTCGTGCCGGAGTGGGTGGCGGCACAAGAGGAGTTTCTGTCGGTCAAGCGCATCGCCCCTGGCGACACCGCGCTGATCGACGCCGCGCGCCAGCGCATGCGGCTGCTCGGCATGAGCGAGGCGCAAATCGCACGGGTGGACAGTGGCAACGCGGTGCAGCCGCGCATCACGCTGGTCGCCCCGAGCAGTGGTGTGGTTGCGGAGCTGATCGCCCGTGAAGGCATGGCCGTCACGCCAGGGATGACGCTCGCGCGCATCAACGGCCTGGCCACCGTGTGGGCGCTGGCCGAGTTGCCCGAGAGCCAAGTCGCGCTGGTGCGCACAGGCAGTGCAGTCGAAGCGCGCAGCCCCGGTGTGCCGGGCACGGTGTTTCGCGGCACGGTGCAGGCGCTGCTGCCGGAGGTGAATGCGGCCACGCGCACGCTGAAGGCGCGGGCGCAGTTGGCCAACCCTGGCGGCCTGCTGGTGCCGGGCCTGTTCGTCACCATGCAGTTCATGGACGAACGCGCCGAGACGGCTTTGCTGATCCCGACCGAAGCAGTCATTCAAACCGGCCGCCGCGCCGTGGTGATGCTGGCCGAGGCGGATGGCCGCTTCGCGCCGGTCGATGTCGAGACGGGGCTGGAAAGCGGCGGACAGACCGAGATCAAGCGCGGCCTGAAAGCGGGCCAGCGGGTGGTGGTGTCGTCGCAGTTCCTGATCGATTCCGAGGCCAGCCTGAAAGGCGTGGAGGCGCGGCTGAACAACGAGCCCGTGCCAACCGCGGCGAGCACGGCGCCTGTGCACAGCGGTGAGGGCGTGGTCACAGCGATCGACCGTGACACCGTCACGCTGAAGCACGGGCCGATCAGCAGCCTGGGCATGGGTGCGATGTCGATGGCGTTCAAGCTGCCCTTGCCCAAGGACGTGCCGCGCGGCCTGTCGGCGGGTGACCGTGTCGAGTTCGAGTTCTACGTCGACGCCACCGAAGGCCCGCGAATCACGCGCCTGACCCTGCTGTTGCCGTTGCCCGCCGCTTCGGGAGCCCAACGATGATCGCCGCGCTGATCCGCTGGTCGATCACCAACCGCTTCCTGGTGCTGCTGGCCACGGCCATCGTCACCGCCTGGGGCATTTGGGCGGTGCAGCGCACGCCGCTCGACGCGCTGCCCGATTTGTCCGACGTGCAGGTCATCATCCGCACGCCGTACCCCGGCCAGGCACCGCGCATCGTCGAAAACCAGGTCACTTATCCGCTGACGACGACGATGCTGTCGGTGCCGGGCGCGAAGGTCGTGCGAGGCTATTCGTTCTTCGGTGACAGCTTCGTCTACGTGCTGTTCGACGATGGCACCGACCCGTACTGGGCGCGGTCGCGGGTGCTCGAATATTTGAACCAGGTGCAGTCGCGTTTGCCGCCTGCGGCCAAGCCCGCGCTCGGGCCCGATGCGACGGGAGTCGGCTGGATTTATCAATACGCGCTGGTCGACCGCAGCGGAAAAATGGACGCGGGCCAGTTGCGCGCCTTGCAGGACTGGTTTCTGAAGTACGAGCTGAAGACGGTGCCGAACGTGGCCGAGGTCGCGTCGGTCGGCGGCATGGTGCGGCAGTACCAGGTGCTGCTCGACCCCGACAAGTTGGCGGCCTACGCGATCCCGCACACGAAGGTGATCGAGGCCATCCGCAACGCGAACCAGGAGGCGGGTGGCTCGGTGCTCGAGCTCGGCGAGGCCGAGTACGTGGTGCGGGCCTCTGGTCTGCTGGCCACGCTGGACGACTTCCGCAAGATTCCGCTGGCCAGCAACGATGCCGGCACCAGCGTGCGCCTGGGCGACGTGGCGCGCGTGCAGGTCGGCCCCGAGATGCGGCGCGGCATCGGAGAACTCGACGGCGAGGGCGAGGCCACCGGCGGCGTCATCGTGATGCGCTCCGGCAAGAACGCGCTGGAGACGATTGCCGCGGTGAAGGCGAAGATCGCCACGCTGCAAGCCAGCCTGCCCGCAGGTGTCGAGATCGTGACGACCTACGACCGATCGAGCCTGATCGAGCGCGCGGTCGAGAACCTGAGCCACAAGCTGGTCGAGGAGTTCATCGTCGTGGCGCTGGTGTGCGTGCTCTTCCTGTTCCACCTGCGCTCGGCGTTTGTGGCCATCGTCACCTTGCCGCTGGGCATCCTGGCCAGCTTCATCGTGATGCATTACCAGGGCGTCAATGCGAACGTGATGTCGCTCGGCGGCATCGCGATCGCCATCGGCGCGATGGTCGATGCGGCGGTGGTGATGATCGAAAACGCGCACAAGCACATCGAGGCCTGGCACCACGCGAACCCCGACCAGAAGTTGCAAGGCGAATCGCAATGGCGCGTCATCGGTGACGCGGCGGTCGAGGTCGGCCCGGCCTTGTTTTTCTCGCTGCTGATCATCACGCTGAGCTTCATCCCGGTGTTCACACTCGAAGCGCAGGAGGGGCGGCTGTTCTCGCCGATGGCGTTCACCAAGTCGTATGCAATGGCCGCATCGGCCGGGCTCGCGGTGACCCTGGTGCCGGTGTTGATGGGCTACCTGATCCGTGGCCGCATTCCCGATGAGCGCCGCAATCCGCTGAACCGTGCGCTGATCGCGATCTACCGACCGCTGCTCGACGCGGTGCTGGCGTGGCCGAAGCTCACCATCATCGTCGCCCTGTTCGCACTCGCCACCACGGCCTGGCCGATCCTGAAGATCGGCGGCGAATTCATGCCGCCACTCGACGAGGGCGATCTGCTGTACATGCCGACCGCGCTGCCCAGCTTGTCAGCCGGCAAGGCCGCGCAACTGCTGCAGCAGACCGACCGGCTGATCCGCACGTTGCCTGAAGTCGAGTCGGTCTACGGCAAGGCCGGCCGCGCCGAGACGGCGACCGACCCGGCGCCGATGGAGATGTTCGAGACGACGATCCAGTTCAAGCCCAAAAGCCAGTGGCGTGCCGGCATGGCCAGCGACAAGCTGGTCGAAGAACTCGACCGGCTGGTGCAGGTGCCCGGCCTGTCGAACATCTGGGTGCCGCCGATCCGCAACCGCATCGACATGCTGGCCACCGGCATCAAGAGTCCCGTCGGGGTCAAGGTGGCCGGCACCGACCTGGCCGAGATCGACCGCATTGCCGGCGAGATCGAGCGCGCGGTGAAAGGCGTGCCTGGTGTCAGCAGTGCGCTGGCCGAGCGGCTGACCGGTGGGCGCTACGTTGATGTGAACATCAACCGCGATGCGGCGGCGCGCTTTGGGCTGAACATCAGCGATGTGCAATCGGTCATCAGCACGGCGGTCGGCGGCGACAACGTCGGCGAGACGGTCGAAGGCCTGCAACGCTTCCCGATCAACGTGCGCTACCCACGCGAAACGCGCGACTCGGTCGACAAGCTGCGGCACCTGCCCATCGTCACCGAGCGCGGCGCGCGCATCGTGCTGGGCGATGTGGCCGAGCTGCGCATCACCGATGGCCCGCCGATGCTGCGCAGCGAGAACGCGCGGCTGGCCGGCTTCGTCTATGTCGACATCCGCGGGCGCGATCTGAAATCGGCGGTGCAGGACATGCAGCGTGCGGTGGCGGAACAGGTGAAGCTGGCGCCGGGTTATTCGGTGTCGTGGTCGGGTCAGTTCGAATTTCTGGAGCGTGCGACCGCGAAGCTGAAGGTGGTGGTGCCGTTCACGCTCGGCATCATCTTCGTGCTGCTTTACTTGCTGTTCAAGCGCTTTGACGAAGCGCTGCTGATCTTGATGACGCTGCCCTTCGCGCTGATCGGCGGCTTCTGGCTGCTGTATGCACTGGGCTACAACCTGAGCGTGGCCGGTGCCATCGGCTTCATCGCCCTGGCCGGCGTGGCGGCCGAGTTCGGCGTCATCATGCTGCTGTACCTGAAGCAGGCGTGGGAGGCGCGGCTGGCGCGCGGTGCCCACGACGAAGCCGATCTGCTCGATGCCATCCGCGAAGGCGCGGTGCTGCGCGTGCGGCCGAAGGCGATGACGGTGGCGGTGATCATCGCGGGCCTGGTGCCCATCATGTTCGGCGGTGGCACCGGCAGCGAGGTGATGCAGCGCATCGCCGCCCCGATGGTCGGCGGCATGGTCACCGCGCCATTGCTGTCGATGTTCGTGGTGCCGGCGGTGTATTTGTTGATGCGCAGGCGACACCGCCTCTCAACGACGGCGGAGATGGCCGATCAAGGCTTCAAGGTCGGATAGCCCTGAACGAACACCCAGTCGGTTGCCTGCGCGGGAACGTGGCAACCCATGCAGTCCTTGCTGTGGTTGGCGGAGGCGTTGACGCTGCGGTTTTTTGCATCGAAAAGGGCCCATCCCCAGCCGTTGCCCCAGTTGCCGTTACCGGCGAAGCGGCCTTTGCGGTCTTTCACCATCACGAACCAGACCTTGTTCTCGCCCGCCCACAGGCCTGGCCCGGTGGTCAGCGCACCCGACTGGAGGCTGCGAATTTCCTTGACCAGCGTGGCGCCGTCGGGCCACTGGCCGGTCTTGCGGTAGGCAGCTGCACTGGCCGGTTCGGTGTACACATCGTGGAAGCCCTGGCCGGGCGCGCCGTCTTGCTGCACGACCCACGAGCCGAGGTGCGTCCAGCGGCTGCGGAAGTCGGTCGGCAGGCTGATCGTGCCTTGGGCATCGACATGGCGCGAGAACGTGTTGCCTCGCGGTTCGGCGGCGAGTGTCGTCGCCGAGACCAGCAGACAACAGGCGGCAAGGGTGAGGGAGCGGTGCATGACGACATCCTTGAGGGCAGCGCGTTGCCGATTGCAACGCCAGCAGTCTGATCTGCGGCGCGCGGGCGGTCTGTCTCGCCGATGACAAATACGGCGCGCTGTGGAGGCGGCTGTACGGCGGTCGCCAAGGCTCAGTGCAGCAGCGCCTCGAAGGCGTCGCGTTGCTCGATGCAGATGTACTCGCGGGTGTAGCGCAGGCTGCCGTCGCGTCGCCAGCGGTTCAGCGTGGCCGTGACGACCGGTCGGCTGATGCCGGACAACTCGGCCAGTTCCTGGTGCGTCAGCCGCACATCGATCTCGTGCCCATGCTGGCAGTGCTGGCCGCAAAAGCGCGCCAGATCGAGCAGCACGGTGGCCAGCCGTGCCCGCACGTCATGCACCTGCAAGGCGGCCAGGCGTTGCTCCAGAAAGCGCTGACGCCGCGCCATCGAGGCGATGATCGCCGCCGCATCGGTGGCCCCGAACGGACCGTCCGCGCCAGTCAACACACGCAGGCGCACCGTGCCCTTGGCCACCGCCGTTTCTGCACACGGCCCAGCGCAGCCATCGAGCGCGCCGAACCAGTCACCGGCCTTCAGCACCGCAACCATCGCAAACGCGCCGTCGCGCGTGAGTCGCGTCAGCTTCACATGCCCCTGAAGCACGCAATAGGCACCGATGCACGCGTCGCCTTGGCGGTAGATCGTGGCGAGGTGTCGCAGTTGCATGGCGCGGCAGTGTAGTGGCCCATCGTTGCTGCCCCTTGCAGCACGCTGTTCCGAGAGTCCCGGGCGGATGCTGAATCAGATCATCGCGCTGGCCTGAGCCAGCCAGGCCCGCGCATCGGCCTCATCCTGCGCGATGCCTGCGCGCAGCTCGGCCAGCGAGTCGTAGTGCCGCTCGTCATGCAGCTTGTGCAGCAGCTCGACGCGGATGCAGCGGCCGTAGCCGCCTTCTGGGCCCAGCGCGTCGGGCCAGGCCAGGCAATGGGTTTCGAGCAGCACGCGGCCGGTGTCATCGACCGTCGGCCGCACGCCGAGGCTCGCAACGCCCGGCACCGGTGTCGCATCGGCGGTGAGGCCATGCACCTGCACCACGAAGATGCCCATCGCAGCGGGCCGCACATGGGGGAAGCGCAGGTTCAGCGTGCGAAAACCGAGGTCGCGGCCGAGCTTGCGGCCATGCACCACATGGCCACTGATGCTGTACGGCCGCCCCAGCAGCGCACGCGCACGCGCCATGTCGCCCGAAGCCAGCGCCTCGCGCACCGCCGAGCTCGAGACGCGCAGGCCGCGCACCTCGTAGCTGAGCATGCGGGCCACGTCGAAGCCTTGGCGCTGACCCGCCGCATCGAGCATCGCGTAGTCACCCGCGCGCTTGGCGCCGAAGCAGAAATCGTCGCCGACCAGCACATAGCGCGCATGCAGGCCGTGCACCAGCACCTCGGCGATGAAGGCCTGCGGCGACTGCGCGGCAAAGCGGTCGTTGAAGGGCACGACGATGGTCTGCTCGATGCCGCAGCGCTCCAGCTCGCTGAGCTTGTCGCGCAGCGTCGAGATGCGTGCCGGCGCGCGCTCGGGCTGGCCCGCGCGTGCGGCGAAGTGGTCGCGCGGGTGGGGCTCGAAGGTCAGCACGCAACTCGGCAGGCCACGGTGCTGGGCCTCGTTGCGCAGCAGCGCCAGCATGGCCTGATGCCCGCGGTGCACGCCGTCGAAATTGCCGATCGTCAGTGCGCAAGCCGGTGCGACACCCCGGTGCTGGAACCCGCGAAAAACACGCATGGGTTGATTATTGCGGCGGTACCACGGCCTGCGGCCCGTCCAGCCAGCGCCATTGCCCCGGCGCCAGATCGGTCGGCAGCGTCAGTGCGCCGTAGCGGCTGCGGTGCAGCGCCTCGACGCGGTTGCCGACCGCCGCCACCATGCGCTTGACCTGGTGGTACTTGCCCTCGGTCAAGGTCATCCGCAGACCGCACAACTCGCCCAGCCCCGGTGCTTGCGGGCCGTCAAACACGCCGGTGGATTCAGCCGCTGCCGCGCGCACCGGCACTGGGTCGTCGATCAGCGTCACGCCGCTCAGCAACTGCTGTACCTGGTCTGCCGTCACCGGGTGCTTGCAGCCGATCTCGTAGACCTTGGGCACATGGTGTCTGGGTGACGTCCAGCGGTGGATCAGGCCGCCGTCGTCGGTCAGCAGCAGCAAGCCGGTGGTGTCTTCATCGAGCCGGCCGACCGCCTGCACGTCGCGGCGGCGCAGCGGCGCAGGCAGCAGGCTGTAGACGCTCGGGTGGTGCTTGGGCTTTTGCGAACACTCGTGACCGGCCGGTTTGTTCAGCACGATCAGCGCCTTCTCGCGGAACGGCCATGCTTCGCCGCGCACGCTGAACTGCAGGCCGTGCGGGTCGAACTCCTCGAACGGGTCGTCGCGCACCACCCCAGCGATGCTGACGAAGCCCGAGGCGATCAGGCCTTCGCACTCCCGCCGCGCGCCGAAGCCTTGGCTGTACAGCACCTGCGACAGCCTCACTGCCGTTTGTCCAGCGTCAGGTGGTCGTTTTCGCGCTTCATCTGAAAGCGGGTGAGGTAGCTGTTGCCCAGCAGGATGTGCGGCATCGACACCGGCAGCACGATGGCCTCGATGTTGTAGACCTGCACGTCGCCCACGCGCACCACGCCAAGCGAGGTGCGGTAGCCGTCCACCGTGCCGTTGGCCGTGCCGGTGCGTATGCGCTGGCCGTCCTTGTACTTCAGCCCGATGCGATCGGCATCGGCCGCGCTCATCGCCACCGTGGTGGCACCGGTGTCGACGAGGAATTCCACCGCCTTGCCGTTGATGCTGCCCGCGGTGATGAAGTGCCCGCCGAAGCCTGCCGTCAGCACGATCTGCGCGCCGCCGCCTGCGCTGTTGGCCCCGCCCAGGCTGACCGGCCGACCGCCCAGCGCCAGCGTCTGCCGCTGGCCCTTGACCTCGATCACCGCCGCGTCGGCGTTCACGCTGAGCAGTTTCACGCCCGCCTGCGTGGCCCCGGCCGCCAGCGTGCGTGGGGCGCCGTCGATCACCAGCAGCGCCTTGTCGCCCATGTGGCCACTGTAGGAGACGCTTTGCGCCTGGGCCAGCGTCACAAGGCCTGCGCCGACCAGCATCGCGATGCTGGGCCATCCCGCTGCGCGCCGCATGGTGCTCAGTCCCGGAAGTTGTTGAACGACAGCGGCACCTCAGGCAAATCCTTGCGGATCATCGCCATCGCGGCCTGCAGGTCGTCGCGCTTGGCGCCCGTCACACGCACCGTGTCGCCCTGGATGGCCGCCTGCACCTTCAGCTTGCTCTGCTTGACGGCGGTCTGCAGCTTCTTCGCGGTCTCGCTGTCGATGCCGTTCTTGATGACGATCAACTGCTTGACCTTGTCGCCGCCGATCTTCTCGATCTTCGCGCTGCGGTCGAGGTAGCGCACATCGACACTGCGCTTGGCCAGCTTGGCCAGCACGATGTCCATCACCTGGCCGATCTGGAAGTCGCTGTCGGCCCAGACCGTCAGTTCCTTGTCTTTCAGCTCGACCTTAGCCGACGAGCCCTTGAAATCGAAGCGGGTGCCGATTTCCTTGGCCACCTGGTCGACCGCGTTGCGCACTTCGACGAGGTTGGGTTCGAGCACGGTGTCAAAGCTGGCCATGGTGGGCGGTCTTTCGTGGGGTTGTCGCCCTAGGGGCGGCAGGTAATCGTCGAAAATTCTGCCATGCACATCGAATCGAGCGTCGGCCTGCGACCCTACAACACCTTTGGCCTGCCTGCGGTAGCGCACACCCTGGTGCGCATCGCCAGCGACGCCGACGTGCGCAGTGTGGTCGATCACCCAACGCTGGGAACCGCCCCGAAGTTCGTGCTGGGCGGTGGCAGCAACATCATTCTGACGCGCGACATGCCACAGGTGGTGCTGAAAATCGAGGTGATGGGCCTGCGACTGGTCGAAGCACGAGCCGATGCCTGGATCGTCGAGGCCGGTGCCGGTGAGTCGTGGCACGCCCTGGTGATGTGGACGCTGGCGCAGGGCTACCCGGGTCTGGAAAACCTGGCGCTGATCCCCGGCACGGTGGGCGCCTCGCCGGTGCAGAACATCGGTGCGTATGGCGTGGAGCTGCAAGATCGGTTCGAATCGCTCGACGTGGTCGACCTGCGCACGGGCCTGATGAGCACGTTGAACACGCAACGCTGCGCCTTCGGCTACCGCGACAGCGTGTTCAAGCAGTCGCTGGCCGAACGCGTGGTCATCACCCGGGTGCGGTTCCGGTTGCCACGGCCGTGGCAACCGGTGCTGGGCTACCTGGAACTGGAGCGCAAGCTGGCCGAGCTGCAAGCGAGTGATGCCCATGCCCAGCCGAGTGCACAGCAGATCGCGCACTGGGTGATCGCGATCCGCCGCGCCAAGCTGCCCGACCCGGCATGCATTGGCAACGCCGGCAGCTTCTTCAAGAACCCGGTGGTCACGCCCGAGCAGTGTCGCGACATCATCGGCCGAGACCCGGAAATCGTGCACTACCCGATGCCCGATGGCAGCGTGAAGCTGGCCGCAGGCTGGATGATCGACGCCTGCGGCTGGAAGGGCAAGACGGTGGGGCAGGCCGGTGTTTATGAAAAACAGGCGCTGGTGCTGGTCAACCGCGGCGAAGCCATCGGCTCGGAAGTGATGACCCTGGCCGGTGCGATCCAGGAAAGCGTCTACGGCCGCTTCGGCATCCGGCTGGAAACCGAGCCCGTGATCGTCTGACAGCGGCTTGGGCAGCCACCGGGTGTGAAAATCCGGCCTCGCAATGCCTGAATCGAGTCTGCCGCGTGCACGTCGCCTTCTTTGCCGAGCAGCTGTATTACCTGCCGCAGTTCCTGCCCGTGATCGAAGTGCTGCGGGGTCGTGGGCACCGTGTCACGACCGTGCTGCGGCTGGACGCGCAGTTCGCAGGCGTCGCGCTGGAGCTGCCCGTTGCGGGCCACGACGGCAGTGAGTTGATCACCGTGGCGAGCTCCCGCGAAGGCCATGCACGCTTGCGGCAGTTGGCGCCAGACTGGGCGGTGTTCGGCACCTTCCTCGACCCGGCCGAGACGCTGGCCGCACGCACCCGCACCGCGCTGATCTACCACGGCATCGGCGTGAAGAACGTGCTGTTCGACCCCCGCCTCAATGGCTTCGATTTGCGCTGTGTTGAATCGCAACGCGTGCTCGACGAGCTGCTGGCTCGCGACCCCGCCGCCCGGCCGCGCTGTGCGCTGGTCGGCTTCGCCAAGCTCGACCCTTTGATCACCGCGCCGCGTCCCGAACGCCGGGACGGTGCGGCGCCCGTGGTGTTGTACGCGCCGACCTTCTACCCCTCGTCGCTCGAACGCATGCCGACCCGGCTTGCCGAACTGGTGCCAGGGGTGCGATGGATCGTCAAGCCGCACTTCTTCAGCTGGACGGTCAAGCAGTACGCGGGGCAGCGCGCGCGGCTGGCGGCCTGGGCACGCGACGAGCGGATCGAGGTGTGCGGCCCGGAGGTCTACAACCTGGTGCCCCTGATGGCGCGTGCCGATGTGCTGGTGAGCGATGCGTCGAGTGCGCTGTTCGAGTTCGCAGCGCTGGGCCGACCGGTGGTGTGGTGCCGCTTCCTGGCGCTGCGCTGGAGCTACCGCGGCGTGTTCGCCTGGCGATTCAAGCAGCGCATCGACCCGAACACGCCGCGCTATGAAGCCGTCGCCCACACGGTCGACCAGCCGGCGCAACTCAGCGCGGTGCTGACCCGGGCCCTGGCGCAAAGCGCCGACCCGCACCGCGTCCGCTTGCCGGAAAGCGAGGCGTTGATCGAACACCTGATCGGCCCGCGCGATGGGCGGGCCTCGCAGCGCATTGCCGACGAACTCGAACAGCGGCTGGTCCGGGTCACGGTGCCCGCCGGATGACCTCGATGATTTCGGTGGTTGAAATTGACGGCGTGCGCGGCAGGTAGACGACCTCGCAGAGGGCGCTGTAGTGGTCGAAACGACCCTGCCAGTCGTCGCCCATCACCAGCACCGCTGCGCGATGGCGCTGCAGGTAGTCGCCCTTGAGTTCGAGCGATTCCTCGATGAAGACCTCGTCCACGCAACGCAGTGCCGCGATCATCGCCAGCCGATCGGCTTCGGAGTAGATCGGCAAGCGGCCCTTCTTGGCCAGGTTCAGCGCGTCCGACGATACGCCGACGACCAGCCGGTCGCCGAGTGCGCGCGCGCGATCGAGGATGTTGACATGGCCGATGTGCAGCACGTCGAAAGTGCCGAAGGTCAGGATGGTGCGCGGGCCCGCGCTCGGTGCTGCGCCGGCATCGTGGTGCTGTGGGTGACGGTTCATGGTGATGTCTTGAGAAAGTGTGAATGTCAGCGTGACGATTCCGGCACGTCGGTCAACGGCTTGATGCCGACCGATGCACAGAGCGCCGTCACACGCTGTTCGGCCGCAGAGGCAGCCGACTGCGGTGAGGACATCGGCAGCGTGAATACGGTCAGGTCATCGCCGAGCAGCCGCAGCGTCAGCAGTGCGGTGGTCATCGTCCCGACGACCTGCGTGCCCGACAGCAGGGGCAGCAGCACCTCGACCGGCAGCCGTGCGGGAAGCGCCAGCACGGTGGTCGGCAGACCCGGCAGCATGTCGCGCAGCGGCACCCGGTGGGCGGCAGGGTGGGGCTTGATGGCCACC
>JAKFUQ010000184.1 GCA_021732645.1 Rhizobacter sp.
AAATGCGATGGCTGGGTGGACAACACCCGGTGCCCAAGGGCCAAGACCTCGATGGCGAGCGTTTGGATCGTGATCGAGACGACGCAAATCAGCTCGTGTCGAGGACATCAGTCAACTCGGTGCGGCGGAATTCAACAGCCTGCTAGCTCACTTCGAGAAGCGCCCCAGCAAGTCGCCCAGGCCCTCGAAGCCGGGCAGCGCGCTGGCATCAACGCCGCCATCAGGCACCTGCCCATTCGGCGTCAGCCGATCCACCACCTGCGGCAGCATCTGCGACAGGTGCCCCGCCACTTCCCCCTGCGGCAAACCGATCTGCCGTGCCATCTGCGACAGCAAATCGGAGCCGAGCGCGCCCTCGACCTGCTCGCCCGAGACCGGCAGGTTCTGCCCGGTGCCGACCCAGGATGCCGCCGCGTCGCCCAGCCCCGCCTGCTGGAATTTCGCCAGCAGGTCGCCCAAGCCACCGATCCCGCCATTCCCGCTCATGCCACTGGCTGCGCCGACATCACCGCCGCTGCGGTTCGTCAACATCCCCAACACGATGCCGAGCAAGGCGCCCTGTCCGCCCCCACCCGCTGCGTTGCCTTGGCTGCTGCCGCCCGCCAGCGCCCCGATGACCGAATCAAGCAATCCCATCTCAATCTCCTGGAGTGGTGTTCGCAGATTCTGTCGGTCGAACGGTGACAAGACAAGGGCTGCTCCCGCGTGCTCGCAGCTCGTCGAATTTCGCCCGTAGCAGGATACAGGCGCAGTTTTGCGCTGGATATTGGGTTGAGCGTCACAGGCGATCAACCACGCGCTCACGCCTATCGTCATCTGGCAGCCACAGGCAGCTGCACCAGAATCAGCCACTTCGCGACGCTAGTCGCGCGAAAGTCGCACAACCGGAGGCACGAACGTGGGAGAGTTTTCCATCTGGCACTGGATCATTGTTCTGTTCATGGTTGCCAACCTAGCGATGATTGTTCACATCGCCGTTTCTCCTAGGACGAGTGGTTGGAAGAAGGCGCTCTTCGTCATTTCGGCGCTTTTGATCCCCCTGCTGGCGTACTTGATCTGGCTGGTTGCTCGCAACTCGGCCACTGAAGCAAGTTCGTCCGCACGAGTCAAAGAAGCGGAAGCGCGCGCACTTCAGGCTGAGGCAGAAGTGCGTGAGGCCGAGGCTCGCGCTCGGATTGCAAGAGCTGGTTCAACACCACCGCAGTGACGCCTCTCAAAAAACTCCCTCCAAGTAATTGATTTGGAACGGCGTTTTCAAGCCGGTTGCGCGATGGGTAGCATCTGCATGCGGAGCTTGGTGGCCCGTTGATGGAAGGCTCGCAGCACACGCACAGGCAGAAACGTGCCCGCCAGCCGGGTGCGAGCCGAAGCGGCCGCGACTTGGCCGAAAGATCATGAATACCGAAAGCGGTGCTTGCAGCCCCGGCACAGAATTCTGTATCATGAGTTCATGAAGACCACCCTCGACCTCAACGACCAACTTCTTGCCGATGCCAAGGCGCTTGCGGCTCAGCAACGGACGAGCTTGACGCGATTGATTGAGGAAGGCCTGCAACTTCGCCTTCGTGCAAAGGTGGACGCTCACAAGCGCGGTCGACTCCGCTTGCCGGTCTTCCTGGGTCGTGGTGGTCTGGTTGAAGGTGTGAATCCACTGAGTAACAAAGCGCTGCTCAAGGCCCTGGACGATGACGCCTGACGTCAATGTCCTGGTCGCCGCTTCGCGCACCGATCATCCGCACCATGCCGTGGCGCGCGACTGGCTGGAGGGCGCACTTGGCACATCCGGCACCGGCGCCACCTTCTCGCTGATGCCGATGGTCCTGGCCAGCTTTCTGCGGTTGGTCACCAGCCCAAAGATCTTCCAGTTTGCAACTCCGGTCGAAGATGCGGTGGCGTTTGTCGATGCGCTTCTGGCTTCGCCTGGTGTGCAATTGGCATCACTCGGGCCCGAGTGGTCGAAGTTGCGACACCTGTGTCTCGACAAGAAGCTGGGTGGAAACGAGGTGCCGGATGCTTGGTTGTCGGCAGCAGTGGTGCAATCAGGCGAGCACCTTGTCACCTTCGATCGGGACTTTAGGAAGTTGCTCGCTCGAAATCACTTCACGCTGCTCGCGCCCCGTTACGCGTGATGAGGGCCAGTGTCGGCCAGCGCGCCCAGCGCCGCCATCACGGCCAGCGGCGCGGTGTCGGCGCGCAGCACGCGTGCACCGAGCGATGTGGGCTCGAACCCCGCCTGCATCGCCGCTTGTTCCTCGGCCTCTGACAAGCCGCCTTCAGGGCCACTGAGGAACAGCAGGCGCTCGGCCGGTGGGGCGGGGGCGATGCGTGGTGCGCCGTCGCGCAGGCTCAGCAGATGGCGCCGGCCCGCCGCGTCGGCGGGCAGGGTTGCCAGCCAGGCGGGCAGGCTGCGCACCGGCTGCACCCGTGGCACCCGGGTGCGGCCGCACTGCTCGCTGGCGGCGGTGGCCACCGCCTGCCAGTGCGCCACTTTCTTGTCGCCGCGCTCGCCACCGAGGCGCAGCACCGAGCGTTCACACAGCAGGGGCTGGATGACGGCCACGCCAAGTTCTGTGGCCTTCTCGACGACGCTGTCCATGCGGTCGTTGGTCGGCATGCCGAGTGCCAGGGTCACCTCGACACTGAGCTCGCGGCTGATGGCGAGGTGCTCGCTCACACGCACGGTCACGCTGCTGCGGCCCATCTGGGCGATGCAGGCGCGCCACTCGCCGCCGCTGCCATCGAACAGCGTGATCGCGTCGCCGGGTTGCAGCCGCAGCACCTGCACATGGCGCACCGTGGCCGCAGGCAGCATGCACACCTGGTCGGCATGCAGTGGCGGCGGGACGAAAAAACGGGGTGGCATCAGGGGAAACGCGTCGCAGCCAGTCGGCCCATCGAATCAAGCCCCGTCGCGCAGCGCACGGCGCAGGATCTTGCCGACATTGGTCTTGGGCAACTCGGTGCGAAATTCGATCACCCGCGGCCGCTTGTAGCCGACCAGCATGCTCTCGCAATGGGCGCGCACGGCGGCTTCGGTCAGCGCGGGGTCGCTGCGCACCAGCACCAGCTTCACCCGCTCGCCGGCCGTCTCGTCGGCCACGCCGACCACCGCGCATTCAGCCACGCCCGGCAGTTGCGAGACCACTTCTTCCACCTCGTTCGGGTACACATTGAAGCCGTTGACGAGGATCATGTCCTTCTTGCGGTCAACGATCTTGAAGTAGCCGCGTTCGTCCACCGTACCGATGTCGCCCGAGCGGAAAAAACCATCGGCGGTCATCACGGCCGCCGTGTCATCGGGCCGTTGCCAGTAACCGGCCATCACCTGCGGGCCGCGGATGGCGATCTCACCCGGGCTGCCCGCAGCGACTTCGTTTCCGGCGTCGTCGATCAACTTCATCTCGGTGTTGGGCAGCGGCAGGCCGATGGTGCCGTTGAAGTCGATGCTGTCAGCCGGGTTGCAGCTGGCGATGGGCGACGTCTCCGACAGGCCATAGCCTTCGGTGACGGGGCAACCGGTTTTCTGCATCCACAACCGCGCGGTGGCGCTTTGTACCGCCATGCCGCCGCCTATCGAGAGGATCAGGTGGCTCCAATCGACGCGGCCGAAATCGGCGTGCGACGCCATCGCCTTGAACAGCGTGCTCACCGCTGGGAAGCTGTGAAACCGCTCGCGCGCCAGATCCTTGAACATCGCAGGCAGATCACGCGGGTTGACGATGAGCACACCGCAGCCGCCCATGCGCAAGCCCAGCATCATGTTGAAGGTGAAACCGAAGACGTGATAAATCGGCAAGGCGCACACGGTCACGATCTGTTCGCCAGCCGGCACCTTTTTAAGCACCGGGCTGTACCACACCTCGGCCTGCAGGATGTTGGCGACCAGGTTGCGGTGCAGCAGCACCGCGCCCTTGCTCACGCCGGTGGTGCCACCGGTGTACTGCAGCACCGCGATGTCGTCGGGCCCGACGGACGGAGGGCGCAGCGGCAGCCCGCGGCCCGCGGCCAGCACCGCGTTGAAGCGCAGCGAGCCGGGCAAATCGAAAGGCGGCACCAGCTTCTTGACCCGCCGCACCACCGTGTTGACCAGCCACGACTTCGGTGCACCCAGCAGATCGCCCAAGGCGGTGACGACGATGCGCTTCAATGGCACCCGCGGCAGCACCGCCTGCAAGGTGGTGGCGAAGTTTTCGATGATCACGATGGCGCTGGCGCCCGAGTCGTTCAACTGGTGCTCCAGCTCGCGCGGGGTGTACAGCGGGTTGACGTTGACCACCACGCAACCGGCGCGCAGCACCCCCGCCACGGCCACCGGGTACTGCGGCACATTGGGCATCATCAGGGCGATGCGGTCGCCCTTGGCAAAGCCCTGCGCCTGCAGCCAAGCGGCAAAGTCGCGCGACCACGCGTCGACCTGCTCGAAGCTGATCGCCTTGCCCATGAACTTGTAGGCCGTCCGGCTGCGGTAGGCGCTGAAGCTGTCGTCGAGCAGGGCGACCAGCGACGCGTACTTCTCGACATCGACCATCGCAGGCACGCCCGCCGGGTAATGCTTGAGCCAGATTTTTTCCATGGTGACTGCTCCGAGGCTGTCCGACCATTCTGGACGGGTCGGCTCACTCGGGCCATCGGGGGATGCGCAGGGGCTACAGCGACTGCTGCGGCCGGATCGGCGGTGCCGCGACCGACGCCGCCCGTTGCTGTGGCCCCAGCACCACCGTCACGCTGGCATTCTTGAAGTGCCGCATCACACCGGTGCGGATCGCGGCGATGTCGTGCTCGACATCACCGATGCGCCGCTCGGCGGCGTAGCCCACATGGATGTCGATGAACACCCGGTTGCCCGAACGCCGTGAACGCACGCCATACAGCACGTCGTAGCGCTCGAAGTGCAGCACCAGCTCGCGCATGATGTCGAGCTTGTCCTTTTCTTCCAGCGTGCCGTCCAGCAGGTCGTAAACCGAGCTGGAGAACACACCGACCGCCGACGCCAGGATGCTGCCCGCGATCACCAGCGAGGCAATCGGGTCGATGTAGACCGACCAGGCCTGATCGGCCAGTGCCAGGCTGAGTGACAGCGACCCGAAAATGAACACATTGCCGAACAGCTTGGTGAAAAACAGCTTGGCCTGCGAGGCCATCAGCGGCGACTCTTCCGCCTGCGCGGCCAGCCGACTGCGCCGCCACAACCAGGCGTTGATGCTGCCGAAGACCACCTGCGCGACCAGGCTGATCGCCACCCCGATGCCGCCCACATGCGACGGCGACATCAGCCCGCGCACCGCATTGACGGTGATCACCAGAAACACCAGTGCCATCAGCGCGGCGACGATCAGGCTGGAGAGGTTTTCCAGCTTGCCGATGCCGTAGTCATACGCCTCGCCTGCGCCGCGCGCCAGGCGTCGCATCGCCATCCAGGCGAGCAGCACGGCGATGAATTCGAGGCCGGTTTTCAAGAAGTCGGCCAGTAACACCGCCGACTGCGCCGCCAGCAGCGCGCCCAGCGTGATGAACGTGTCCACCGCCCCGGCGATGACGGCAGTGCGGGTGGAGGATTCCTTGTGGCCGCTCAGCATGGGCCTGCGGTGTCGATGTGATGGGCCATGTTCATGTGCCACCGGCTGGTGGTGACCGCCTGTCGGTACCTGCCTGCGCGGTTTCAGGCGCGCCGATTCTTGAACAAGGCAAGCGAAATCTGTGCCTTGCAGAAGCACGGCCCAGAAAAAATGAACCCGCCTCAGCCCACCTCAACCCGCGGGCAGCGACCATGCCAGCGTCGGTAGCGCGGCACCACGGGCGAACCAGGTGGACAGATCGCGCTGCGGGCGGGCGAACCAGTAGCCTTGCATGGCGGCGCAGCCGGCGGCGGCCAGCAACTCGGCCTGGCGGCGGGTTTCCACGCCCTCGGCCACGACCTTGATCTTCAGCCGCGAGGCCAGATCGAGGATGCATTCGGCCACCGCGCGCGCATGGTCGTCGTCTTCGATGTCGCAGATCAGGGTGCGGTCGAGCTTCAGGATGTCGAACGGCAACTGCCGCAGCAGCGAGAAGTTGGAGTAGCCGACGCCGAAATCGTCGATGGCGATGCGCATGCCGCCGCCGGTCAGCGCGGCCAGCATCGCGCGGGTGCGGGCTATGTCGTGCAGCAGGGCGGTTTCAGTGATCTCGACCACCAGCGCCTGTGGCGGAAACGCGCTCTCGGCCAGCAGGTCGGGCAGGCGATTCACCGCCCAGCCCTGGTTGAATTGCGACGGCGACACATTGATGGCCAGGTAGTCGAGCGCGCCGTTTTCCACATACGGCCGGGCTTCGCAGAAGGCGCGCCGCAGCACGTTTTCCATCATCTCATCGAGCAGGCCGAGCGCCTCGACGGTGTCGAGAAATGCAGCCGGTGGGCGCACCTGGCCATCGGGCAGCCTCCAGCGCGCCAGCACCTCGGCACCGACGTAGCGCCCGTTGGCGCGGCGCACGATGGGCTGGTACCAGGGCTCGATGCGGTCGTCGGCGACCGCCTGCCGCACCTCGGATTCGAGCGCGGTGCGGCGCTCCAGGTCGGCGCGCAGGGCCGACTCGAACGAGGTGACGCGGCAGCGGCCCGCGCGTTTGGCGGCGTAGAGCGCCAGGTCGGCGTCGCGCAGCAGCTCGTCGGCGTCGTGGTGGGTGCGCGCCGCTTCGGCGATGCCGATCGAGCAGCTGCAAGGCACGCTGCGCGCGTCGATCATGACCGGGCGGCACAGCGCGCGCAGCACGCGGTGCGCCATCAGCAAGGCGTCGTCGCGGTCGCCGATGGCGCGTGCGAGGACGGCAAATTCATCGCCGCCGAGGCGCGCCACCCTGTCGCCAGGGCGCACGGTGTCGGCCAGACGGCGCGCGAATTCGATCAGCAGCGCGTCGCCTGCCGCGTGGCCCAGGGTGTCGTTGACGGCCTTGAAGTCGTCGAGGTCGATCAGCATCACCGACAGGCCGGCCGCCATGGCCTGCGGGTCGGCCAAGGCATGGCCCAACTGACGCGCGAAGCAGGCCCGGTTGGCGATGCCGGTGAGCGCATCGATCTCGGCCATCTGCAGCGCCCGCTGGCGCTCGGCCGACAGCTCGCTGGTGCGCTCGTCGACGCGGCGCTCCAGGTCGGACGCCAACGCCAGCAGGGCGCGGTTGGCTTCGTAGAGTTCGAGCGATTTCGATTCGAGCAGCCGCTCGGCCTCGCCGCGCGCGCGGCGCTCGCGTTCGAGGCGGGCATGCAGGCGGCGCAGCTGATCGACCGTCGGGACGCCGGGGTCGTCGGGGAGGGTCATGGGTTGGCGGCTCCCGGCCTACACCAGATCGATGACGAAGCGAACCGCCTGGCCGTCGCTGCCTTCGACCGGCGCGGTCTGCACGCGGGCTTCGACGCCGAAGCGGCGCGCGGTGCCGACGATCAGGCCCTCGGCCAGATCGCCCATGCGGCGCGGGCTGCGGTACTGCATCACCAGCTGCGTGGGCGTGCGCTGCTCGGTGGTGAAGCTGGGCAACTCCGCGTCGGGGTAGAGCTTGCGCACCTCGACATGGATGTGGCCTTCGATGCTTTCGAGGAAGTCGAAGAAATTGCTGCTGCGCTCGAAAAACCCGTGGTGGTCGCGCGCGAAGCTGCCGCTCAAGTGGGTGCCGAAATCGCGCACCAGTTCGGCGGCGGGCTCACCGGTGTGGGCCGCCAAAGAGGTACACAGCTCGACCATCTCGCCGTGGCTGTAAGTGCCGACCGAGGTGTAGGCGCCGCCGCTCGGCAGCTCGCTCGCGTCGATGATGTCGTCGACCGTGTCCGCGCCGTAGCGCTCACCCACGAAGTCGAGGAATTCGGTGAATACAACGCCTTTCATGGGCAGCCTCCGGCAGTCGCTTCAACGCAACCGGCGGACTGGCCTGCGCGGCAGCCCCAGCGGCGTTCATGCCTATCATTCTGCGCAGACGGCGGGCGCTGTATAGGCCGAGTAGGCCATAGATTTACCGCCAGTTGGCGGCGAATGGGCCCGGCGCAGTGCGGCCTTAGAAACGACCGCGCTGCACCGCGTCCTTGAGCAAATCGTTGACCCGCGTCTGCCAGCCCGGCCCGCTGGCCTTGAGCGCATCGAGCACGTCGGCATCGACGCGCATGGTCAGCGCCGCCTTCGGGCGCGCCACGCGCGGGCGGCCGCGCAGCGGGCGCAACTGTGCGAAGTCTTCGGACGACAGCTCACAGGTGTCGGGGTCGGCCGCGATGCCAGCGGCGATGGCGGCGTCTTCTTCAGGCGTGGGGATGATCGTCCCAGGTTTAAGTTTCGGCATAGCGGGCCACCTCTCGTGCGTTGGCCTTGCGAAGGCTGATGATGCGACGCTGTTCACCGCGGTCAGTGAACACCACGCAGAACAGGCGCAACCCGATGTAGCCCACCCCGATGAAGCGGGGCTCGCCGTAGTCGCGTCGGCGATCCAAGCGTACCCACAGGGTGTCCCATTCCATGTATGCCGCGTCGCCGAGAGACACGGCATGCTGGCGAAGATTCGCCGCGTCTTTGGCCGCCTCGAAGGCGATCTCGACACGCATTTATTGTATGTGCATTAATGCCCAGGCGTTGCCCTACTCGATCGCCTTCACCATGTCCTCCACCACCTTCTTCGCGTCGCCGAAGACCATCATGGTCTTGTCCATGTAGAACAGTTCGTTGTCCAGGCCCGCGTAGCCTGCTGCCATGCTGCGCTTGTTGACGATGATGGTCTTGGCCTTGTAGGCCTCCAGGATCGGCATGCCGTAGATCGCGCTGCCTTTGATGTGCGCGGCCGGGTTCACCACGTCGTTGGCCCCCAGGATGATGGCCACATCGGCCTGGCCGAACTCGCCGTTGATGTCTTCCATTTCGAAGACCTGGTCGTAAGGCACTTCGGCTTCGGCCAGCAGCACGTTCATGTGGCCGGGCATGCGGCCGGCCACCGGGTGGATGGCGTACTTGACGGTGATGCCCTTGTGCGTGAGCTTCTCGGCCAGCTCTTTCACCGCATGCTGCGCGCGGGCGACCGCGAGGCCGTAGCCGGGCACGATGACCACGGTTTCGGCGTTGCCCAGCACGAAGGCGGCGTCGTCGGCGCTGCCGCTCTTGACCGGCCGGGCCTCGGCCTTCGCGCCGCCCGCCGCCGTGGCTTCACCGCCGAAGCCGCCGCCGATCACGTTGAAGAACGAGCGGTTCATCGCCTTGCACATGATGTAGCTCAGGATCGCGCCCGACGAGCCGACGAGGCTGCCCGCGATGATGAGCATCGCGTTGTTGAGCGAAAAGCCGATGCCCGCCGCCGCCCAGCCGGAGTAGGAGTTGAGCATCGAGACCACCACCGGCATGTCGGCCCCGCCGATCGGGATGATGATCAACACGCCCATCACGAAGGCCAGCGCCAGCATCGCGAAAAACGCCGTCCAGCTGCCGGTGAAGGTGAACATCAGGCCGAGGCCGAGGGTGGCCAAGCCCAGCACCAAATTCAGCTTGTGCTGGCCGGCAAACTGCACCGGCGCACCCTGGAACAGGCGGAACTTGTACTTGCCGCTGAGCTTGCCGAAGGCGATCACCGAACCACTGAAGGTGATGGCGCCGATGGCCGCACCGAGGAACAGTTCGAGTCGGTTGCCCGTGGGGACAGGCTCGCCTTTCGCCGCAATCTGGAACGCATGGGGCTCGGCCACCGCCGCCACCGCGATGAACACCGCGGCCAGGCCGATCATGCTGTGCATGAAGGCGACCAGCTCGGGCATCTTGGTCATCTCGACGCGGCGGGCCATGGTGGCGCCGATCGCACCGCCCACCACCAGCGCACCCAGCACGTAAGCCATGCCAGCGGCCACGCCGCCCGCACTGCCTGCGGCCAGCTTGACGATCAGCGCCGCTGTGGTCAGCACCGCGATCGCCATGCCGACCATGCCGAACAGGTTGCCGCGGATCGAGGTGGTCGGGTGGCTCAGGCCTTTCAGTGCCTGGATGAAGCAGACGCTGGCAACGAGGTAAAGCAGCGTGACGAGGTTCAAACTCATTTCGAGCCCTCGGTCACAGCCTTCTTGTCCTTCTTCTTGAACATCTCCAGCATGCGCCGGGTGACGAAGAAGCCGCCGAACACATTGACCGCCGCCAGCGCCACGGCCAGCACCCCCATGGTCTTGCCGAGCGGGGTTTCCGTGAGCGCAGCGGCCAGCATCGCGCCGACGATGACGATCGCCGAAATGGCGTTCGTCACCGCCATCAGCGGCGTGTGCAGCGCGGGTGTGACCGTCCAGACCACGTGGTAGCCCACGTAGATGGCCAGCACAAAAATGATCAGGTTGGTGATGGTGGGCGAAATGATGTCCATGGTCTGCAGTTCCGCTGATTCCAGTTACTTTCTCTTGACCTCGCCCGCCTGCGTCATCAGGCAGGCGACGACGATGTCGTCGTCCATCGGCACGTTGAAGCTGCCCTCTTTGGTGATCACCAGCTTGAGGAAATCGAGCACGTTGCGGGCGTACAGGGCCGACGCGTCAGCCGCCACCAGCGCGGGCAAGTTGGTCTCGCCCACCAAAGTGACCCCGTGTTTCACCACGGTTTTGTCGGCCTCGGAGAGCGGGCAGTTGCCGCCAGCTATTCCGTCAGGTCCTTTCGGGCCTTTCCCGGCCGCGATGTCAACGATCACCGAGCCCGGCTTCATGGCCTTGACCATCTCTTCGGTGATGAGCGTCGGCGCAGCGCGGCCGGGGATCAAGGCGGTGGAAATGACGATGTCAGCCGCCGCCACCCGCTTCGCCACCTCGACCTTTTGCCGCTCCAGCCAGCTGGGCGGCATGGGCTTCGCGTAACCCCCCACGCCGACGGCTGCCTCGCGCTCTTCGTCTGTTTCGTAGGGCACCTCGATGAACTTGGCGCCCAGCGATTCGACCTGCTCCTTCACGCTGGGTCGCACGTCGCTGGCCTCGATCACTGCGCCGAGTCGCTTGGCGGTGGCAATGGCCTGCAAGCCAGCCACACCCACGCCCAGGATCACCACCCGCGCGGCCTTCACCGTGCCAGCGGCGGTCATCAGCATCGGGAAGAATCTTTGATAAAGATCAGCGGCCATCATCACCGCCTTGTAGCCAGCGATGTTGGCTTGCGATGAGAGGACATCCATGCTCTGCGCGCGCGTGGTGCGCGGCGCGGCCTCGAGTGCGAAGCCGGTCACCCCCGATGCAGCCAGGCGTTGCAGGCCCTCGGCATCGAACGGGTTCAGCATGCCGACCAGTGCCGTGCCCGGCTTGAGCAGCGTCAACTCGGCTGCCGAGGGCGCTCGCACCTTCAGCACCAGCTCGCAGCCAAAGGCGCCAGCCGCATCGGTGATCTCGGCACCCACGGCCGTGTAGGCCAGGTCGGTGGCGCTGGCGGCGAGGCCGGCACCGGCTTGCAGGCGCACCGTGTGGCCTTGCGATTTCAACTTCTTGACGGTCTCGGGCGTGACCGCCACGCGTGTTTCACCAGCCGCTGTTTCGAGCGGTACGCCTATCAGCATCTGTGCCTCCTCACAACCAACGGCAGCCGCCCGTGCGTGCTCTCCGTTTTTCGCTATTGTCCCTACATTACGGGGGGTCGCAGCGGCTGGCCTGCTTGGCGCGTCGATCCCAGGCCCTGTATCAACCCCGGCCACCGGGCGATCAACGGCCCGCCGCTACCATCGCCTCCTATGAAAAAGCGCTGGAAACCCAACGTGACGGTCGCGGCCGTCATCGAGCGAGACGGTCGTTTTCTGCTGATCGAGGAGCACACCCCGGAGGGTCTGCGCCTGAACAACCCGGCCGGTCACCTCGACCCGGCCGAGTCGCCGCAAGAAGGCGTGGTGCGCGAGGTGCTGGAGGAAACCGCGTGTGTTTTTACCCCGCAGGCGTTGGTCGGCATCTACCTGGGGCGTTTTCAGCGCCCATCAAGGGATGAGGATGTCACTTACCTGCGCTTCGCCTATGCGGGGACGGTGGGCGAGCCGCTGCCGGGTCGCGCGCTCGACCGCGGCATCGTGCGCACGCTGTGGATGACGCTGGCCGAGGTGCGCGCCAGCGCCTCGCGCCATCGCAGCACCATGGTGCTGCAAAGCATCGAGGACCATGTGGCCGGGCGCCGCTACCCGCTGGCGCTGATCACCACCGAGGCGAGCGTCTACCTGCCGGACCTGCCGCCATGAGCGAGAGGCGGCGGGTCGTCGTCGGCCTGAGCGGCGGTGTCGATTCGGCGGTCAGCGCCCACCTGCTCAAGCAGCAGGGCCACGAGGTGATCGGCATCTTCATGAAGAACTGGGAGGATGACGACCGCGCTTCCAGCGGGTCGGCTGAAGACGACGGCTATTGCACCTCGCGCCAGGACTTCCTCGATGCCGCCGCGGTGGCCGATGTGCTGGGCATCGAGATCGAGCACGTCAACTTTGCCGCTGATTACAAGGACCGCGTCTTCGCCGATTTCCTGCGCGAATACCAGGCCGGCCGCACCCCCAACCCCGATGTGCTGTGCAACGCCGAGATCAAGTTCAAGGCCTTCCTCGACCATGCCATGCGACTCGGTGCCGATGGCATCGCGACGGGACACTACGCACGTGTGCGGCAGGTCGACGGCTCGTTCCAGTTGCTCAAGGGCCTGGACCCGCTGAAAGACCAGAGCTACTTCCTGCACCGGCTGAACCAGGCGCAGTTGTCGAAGACGCTGTTCCCGGTCGGCGAACTGCCCAAAACCGAGGTGCGGCGCATCGCTGCCGAAATCGGCCTGCCGAACGCGAAGAAGAAAGACAGCACCGGCATCTGCTTCATCGGCGAGCGGCCGTTTCGCGAGTTCCTCAACCGCTACCTTGCACACACGCCGGGGCCCATCAAGGACGACCACGGCCGGGTCATCGGCGAACACGTCGGCCTGAGTTTTTACACGCTGGGCCAGCGCAAGGGCATCGGCATCGGCGGGCTGAAGGCGCCAGACGCCCGGGCAGTGCGCGGCGGGGGCGACCACGCCCCCTGGTTCACGGCGCGCAAGGACATGGCCAGCAACACTTTGTACGTGGTGCAGGGTCACGACCACCCGTGGCTGCACAGCCTGTCGCTGGTGGCGGGCGACGCCAGTTGGGTCGCGGGCGTGCCGCCGGCAGTCGGCCCGCTGGCCGCCAAAACGCGCTACCGGCAGGCCGATGCCGCCTGCGCGCTGGCGCCGTTGGGGGCGCCCGTGTCGGGTGGCGATGCGTTCCAGGTGGTGTTCGAGGCGGCGCAATGGGCAGCCACACCGGGCCAGTCGGTGGTGCTGTACGACGGCGACGTGTGCCTGGGCGGCGGCGTGATCACGTCGACACAGCCATAACGGTGACAGGCCCCAGGGGTCAAGTAAACGGCTGGGCGGCCGACAACAGCGGCAGGGATTGGCTTGCGTGTGGCCGATCGATTCCGGCGCACCGCGCCATGGCATCTCACTCTTGCACCCCACCACGCCCATGAGGTTTGCCCTTCCCATCGCCCTGGCCCTGACGACGTCGCTCGGCTGCCTGGCTGCACAGGCGGCCGGCGTGGCGGTGTCGGTCAAGGATGCCGCAGGCAAACCCCTGTCGCGCGCGGTGGTGTCGCTGGAGCCGGTGACCGGCCGTGTGGCTGTCAAGCCCTTGCCATCGGTCGAGGTGGGGCAGATCAAGCGTCAGTTCGCGCCGCAGGTCACCATCGTTCCTGTCGGCACGCCGGTGACCTTCACGAATTTCGACACCGTGCGCCACCATGTGTACTCGTTCTCGTCGACCAAACCCTTCGAATTGAAGCTGTATGCGGGTGTACCCAATGCGCCCGTGGTGTTCGACAAGCCCGGCATTGCGGTGGTCGGCTGCAACATCCACGACCAGATGGCCGCGTGGATCGCGGTGCTCGACACGCCGCTGTATGGCCTGACCGGCGCCGACGGCCGCACCCGCATCGGCGCGGTCGGCGCGGGCAGCTATCGGCTGAAGGTCTGGCACCCTGGGCTGGCCAACACCACCGATGGCGTGGTCAACGTGATCACCGTCGGCGCACCCGACATGGAGCACGCGGTGCAGCTCGACGTCAGCGCCGATCCCCTGGTGCCCTTGCCATGACGGCGTTTGCGCAACTGATGCGGGGCTCGCTGCGAGCGCGCCTGATCGCCATCTTCCTGGGGCTGCTGCTGGTGGTGCAGCTCGGTGGCTACACCGCCATCCGCACCAGCCTGGCCAGCCATGCCGAGGGCCAGCTGCCGGTCAACCTCGATGTGGGTGACCGCGTGCTGCAAAGCCTGTTGCAGCAGCGCGCTCAGAAGTTGACCGACAGTGCCCGGCTGCTGGCCACGGATTACGGCTTCCGCGAGGCGATCCATTCGAACGACACCGACACCGTCGCCTCGGTGTTGGAAAACCATGGGCAACGCATCGGCGCCACGCAGGTCGCCTTGTTTGGCACCAACCTGCTGCTCAAAGCGAGTTCCGGGGACAGCGTCGATGCCCTGTCGTCACTGGCCATGCGTCTGTCTGCCACGATGCTGCAGCCCAGCATTTCAGCCGACTCGCACACCAGCGAGATTGCGTTGGTGGGCGGCCTGCCTTACCAGTTAGTCATGGTGCCGGTCAAAGCGCCGGTCGTGGTGGGCTGGGTGCTGATGGGTTTTCCCCTCGATGACCGGCTGATCCGCGACATGCAGGCTCTGGCCTCGGTGCAGCTGACGCTGCTCACGCGCGGCAGTGCCACCGAGCCCTGGAAAGTTCAGCTCTCCAGCCTGGCCACGCCGTGGTCCAGCGGTTTGTCGGCGCACCGATGGAGCCGCACCCCCACCGCCGATGGCATGCTGGTCGTCACCTCGAATGACGAAACCTTCGGCACCCACCCACAGTGGTTG